>JALEYA010000164.1 GCA_022779945.1 Oscillospiraceae bacterium
GAAAACTGCTGTGTGCTTCAGATCAAGCACCCGATTTTAACCAACATTGATATGCTCAAAATCCGCTCCATGGATAAGCCCGGCTTCAAGGTCTGCACGATCCCGTTGCTCTATTATATCAGCACACCGCTTGAAAGAGCCCTTGACCAGCTTTTTGTTGCGGTGGACAGAGCGTACAAAAACGGCAACAACATCATCATTCTTTCGGACAAGGGCGTGGATGAAAACCACGTTGCGATTCCGAGCCTTCTTGCCGTTTCGGCGGTTGAAAATCACCTGATCCGAACGAAGAAACGTACCGCTGTTTCCATCATCATCGAGACCGGCGAGCCGAGAAGCGTGCATCACTTCGCTACCCTCTTAGGCTTCGGCGCAAGAGCGGTCTGCCCGTACCTTGCGTTTGAGAGCATTGAGGAGCTGATCAATATCGGCATGCTCGACAAAGACTTAAGCGTCGCCGTTGACGATTACTGCAAGGCGGTGCTCCACGGTATCGTCAAAATTGCTTCCAAAATGGGTATTTCGACCTTGCAGTCCTACCAGTCGGCGCAGATTTTCGAGGTTATCGGCATCGAAAAAAGCGTCATTGACAAGTATTTTGCCAACACCACAAGCCGTGTCGGCGGAATCGGACTCAAGGAAATCGACGAAGGTGTTAAATGGCGTCATTCTCACGCTTTTGATCCGCTCGGCTTAGGCATTGACATCACGCTTGACTCAAGCGGCGACCACAAGCTGCGTTCCGGCAACGACAAGGACGACCACCTGTACAGCCCCGAAACGATCGTCATGCTTCAAAGAGCGACAAGAGAGGGCGACTACGAACGGTTCCTTGAATATACCAAGCTTGTTGATTCGGACGTTCCGCACACCTTACGAGGACTTTTAGACTTCAAGTTCGACGAAAACGGCGGTATTCCGCTTGACGAGGTTGAAAAAGAGGAAAGCATTGTCAAACGCTTCAAAACCGGCGCGATGTCCTATGGCTCGATTTCGCAGGAGGCGCACGAGTGCTTAGCCCGGGCAATGAATGAAATCGGCGGAAAATCGAACTCCGGCGAAGGCGGCGAGCTTCCGGCAAGACTCAAATCCGACTGTTGCAGCGCCATTAAGCAGGTCGCTTCGGGTCGCTTCGGCGTGACAAGCGAATATTTAAACAGCGCAAAAGAAATTCAGATTAAAATGGCGCAAGGCGCAAAGCCCGGTGAGGGCGGACATCTGCCCGGCAAAAAGGTTTACCCGTGGATTGCCAAAACGAGATATTCGACCCCGGGTGTGTCGCTGATTTCTCCCCCGCCTCATCATGATATTTACTCCATTGAGGACTTGGCACAGCTGATCTACGACCTGAAAAACGCCAATCGTGACGCAAGAATCTCGGTTAAACTCGTTTCCGAATGCGGCGTCGGCACAATTGCTGCCGGCGTTGCCAAAGCCGGCGCACAGGTCGTTCTGATCTCCGGCTATGACGGCGGTACGGGTGCCGCACCGAAAAGCTCGATTCACAATGCAGGGCTTCCGTGGGAACTCGGCGTTGCGGAAACGCATCAGACACTGATTCAGAACGGTCTTCGTTCCCGTGTGATTATCGAAACCGACGGTAAGCTGATGACAGGCCGTGACGTTGCCATCGCCGCCATGCTCGGCGCCGAAGAATTCGGCTTTGCCACCGCTCCGCTGATCTGCATGGGCTGTATGATGATGAGAGTCTGTAACCTCGACACCTGCCCCGTCGGTATTGCGACACAGAATCCGGAGCTTCGCAAGCGCTTCAAGGGAAAAAAGGAATATGTCGTCAACTTCATGTACTTTATCGCCCGTCAGCTTCGTGAAATCATGGCAAAGCTCGGCATTCGTACGGTGGACGAGCTTGTCGGCAGAAGCGACTTACTGAAAGTCCGTGACAAGATGATTACCGAGCGTGCGTCCAAGGTCGATATGTCGGCGATCATCAACAATCCTTTTGTGGACGAAGCACAGCTTCATTTTAACCCGAAGGACGTCTTTGACTTTAAGCTCGACGAAACGCTGGACGTGAAAGTGCTTCTTCCCGCTCTTGAGCCGCATTTCAAAAAGAAAGAAAAAGCTTCGGTCAGCACGGAAATTACCAGTACCAACCGCACCGCCGGTACGATTTTAGGTTCGGAAATCACCAAACGGTTCGGCAACTCTCTTCCCGAGGACACCTACACGGTATCCTTCAAGGGAGGAGCCGGTCAGTCCTTCGGCGCGTTCATTCCGAAGGGACTCACGTTACGGGTTGAGGGCGACAGCAACGACTACTTCGGAAAGGGGCTTTCCGGCGGTAAGATTGCCATTTTCCCGCCGAAAAAATCCGTATTCAAGCCCGATGAAAACATCATCATCGGTAACGTTGCCCTTTACGGCGCCACGGCAGGAAGCGCCTTTGTTGCCGGCATCGCAGGCGAACGCTTCTGTGTCCGGAATTCGGGGGCAACGGCAGTTGTTGAAGGTGTCGGAGACCACGGCTGCGAATACATGACAGGCGGTACAGTCGTCATTCTCGGCGAGACAGGCAAGAACTTTGCTGCCGGTATGAGCGGCGGTATCGCATATGTCCTTGACGAAAAACACGATCTTTACTTAAAGGTCAACAAGGACATGATTACCATGCAGCTCCTTAGAGAAAAATATGAATTCGAAGAGCTTTTCGATCTGATTTCGCGCCATTATAAAGAGACAAAATCTCCGAAAGCCAAGAGAATCCTCGACAACTTCGACTTTTACAAAACACAATTCAAAAAAATCGTTCCCGTCGACTACGCAAAAATGCTTCAGTCCATCTCTGTCATGGAAGAAAAAGGCATGAGCCGTGAGCAGGCGGAGATCGAAGCATTTTATGCAAGCATAAAGTAAGGAGGCACGAAAATGGGTAAAGATACAGGATTTTTAGATTATAAAAGAACCGACAACCGTTCAGTGCCGCCGCTTGAACGAATCAAGAACTTTAACGAGTTTCATATTCCGCTTTCTCCCGAAGAAAGGAAGGAACAGGGCGGACGCTGTATGAACTGCGGTGTTCCGTTCTGTCAGTCGGGCATGGTACTCTCCGGCATGAGAACCGGCTGTCCGCTTCACAATCTTATCCCCGAGTGGAATGATGAAATTTACAACGGCAACATCGGTCATGCGCTGTCCCGGCTTCTCAAGACCAACGACTTTCCCGAATTTACGGGAAGAGTCTGCCCCGCTCTTTGCGAATGTGCGTGTACCTGCGGCTATAACGGCTCCCCTGTCACCGTAAGAGACAACGAGCTTGCCGTTATCGAATATGCCTATAAAAACGGACTGATGAAAAGCGAAGAACCGGCGGTCAGAACCGACAAGCACGTTGCCGTCATCGGCTCGGGTCCTGCGGGTCTTGCCGTAGCGGACAGACTCAACCGAAGAGGCCATCTTGTCACTGTTTTTGAACGGGATGACAGACCGGGCGGACTTCTGATGTACGGAATTCCGAACATGAAGATTGAAAAAAGCGTGATCGAACGGCGCATTGAGCTGATGAAAAAGCAGGGCGTTAAATTTGAAACAAACTACAACGTCAACAGCAAATCGAAAGCGCAGAAGCTTCTTTCCGACTACGACGCGGTCGTGCTTTGCTGCGGCGCAAGAAAGGCAAGAAATATCTTCAAAGAAGAGCAAAAGGCAACAGGCATTTATTATGCGGTCGACTTTCTTTCAAGCACAACAAAAAGCTTGCTTGAGCAGGATCTCAAAGACGGAACGTTCATCAGTGCAAAGGGAAAGGACGTTGTGATCGTCGGCGGCGGCGACACGGGAAACGACTGCGTCGGCACGTCCATCCGTCACGGCGCAAAAAGCGTAACCCAGCTTGAAATGCTCTCTGAACCGCCTGAAGAAAGACCCGAGTCAAATCCGTGGCCGGAATATCCGAAGTCGAAAAAGACCGACTACGGTCAGGAAGAAGCGATTGCCGTCTTCGGAAGGGATCCGAGAATTTACAACACAACCGTCAAGGACATCACGACCGACAAGAACGGCGAAATCAAGAGCCTTATCACCGTAAAGCTTGAAGGTCAAAAGGACAAAGACACCGGCAGACTCCAATTTGTTCCCGTCGAGGGAAGTGAAAAGGAAATCCCCTGCCAGCTGCTTCTGATTGCCGCCGGCTTCTTAGGCTGTGAGGACAAAACAGCGTCCGTCTTTTCGGCGAAGCTGACAAACCGCAACGTCATCGAAGCGAACGGTTTTCAGACCAAAAATCCAAAGCTTTTCGCCGCCGGTGACTGCAAAAACGGTCAGTCACTTGTTGTCTGCGCCATAGCGGACGGCAGAGAGTGTGCAAAAGCCGTGGATGACTTCCTGATGGGATACACCAATATGATTTGACCCCAAAAATAAGCAATCCCGCAGACAACCGAAGTATCATTCGGGATCGTCTGCGGGATTAGTTTTACTTGTCTCATGGGAAAACAATTGACCAAAAAGAAAAGCCTCATTTTCGCGCAAAATGAACACGAAAATGAGGAAAAGTTACAAGTAAACTTATTTAAGAGTAGCCTTAGCGCCGACTTCTTCAAGCTTAGCCTTAGCAGCTTCAGCGTCGTCCTTGCTCATAGCTTCCTTCAGTACCTTCGGTGCGCCGTCAACGGCTTCCTTAGCTTCCTTAAGTCCAAGGCCGGTGATCTCACGAACAACCTTGATAACCTTGATCTTCTCAGCGCCTACTTCGGTAAGCTCAAGATCAAACTCAGTCTTTTCTTCAGCAGCAGCGCCTGCGTCAGCAACCGGACCGGCAGCAACAACAGCAGCGGCAGCGGATACGCCGAATTCATCCTCAACAGCGTGAACGAGATCTGCAAGCTCGAGAACTGTGAGTGTCTTTAACTCTTCAATAATAGCAGTAATTTTTTCTGATGCCATGGTATTTTACCTCCAATGAAAATAAATGTTGAATTTGTTTGCTTCCGTCAATTATTCTGCGGGAGCTTCTTCGGGTGCTGCTTCTTCTGCGGGAGCAGCTTCGCCGTCCTTGTCAACGATTGCCTGAATAGCACGGGCAAAAGCGGAAATCGGAGCCTGGAATGCGCCGAGAACCTGAGCAAGGAGAACTTCGCGTGACGGCAGCTTAGCAAGACCGGTCACTTTGGCAACGTCGATAACTTCGTTATCAAGGAAGCCGTTTTTAACCACAAAATCTTTGTGTGTGTCGGCAAACTTGCAAAGAATGCGAGCTGCAGCGACATAATCATCTGCACTTGTGGCAATAGCGGTCGTTCCCTCAAGAACGGTTTCAAGACCACTGAGCTCGGTTGAAGCGATTGCAAGACGAAGAAGTGTGTTCTTCACAACCGTGTATTCAACGCCGGCCTCACGAAGCTCTTTACGAAGTGCGGTGTCGTCGGTCACGTTGATACCCTTGTAATCTACGATAACGCCTGCGCAAGAAGCATTGAGTCTTTCAACAAGCTCGGCTACTACCTGCTTTTTCTGTTCCAAAACCTTAGCGCTTGGCAAGATGAATTCACCTCCTGAAATATTTATCCCTCGGGTGTATGAAAAAAGGAAAGTGCCTTCCCTTCATAAACCGAAGAAAAGGCACAACATTACAGTCAAAAAAACTTTAATGCTGATTGTTCCTCGGCAGGCGGCATAAGCCTTTAAGTGATACACCTGCTGTCTTAGGGCTGACAGCTTGAATATTATACTACACACGGCGATCCGTGTCAAGTATTTTTTAGCAATTAGTTCTGAGCGGCGGAACCAACCTTGTTCGGGTTGATTCTGACACCCGGGCCCATTGTTGCGGAAACAACGCAGGAACGGATGTACTGACCCTTTGCAGCGGCGGGCTTTGCCTTAATAACAGCGTCAAGAAGCGTATTGAAGTTTTCAAGAAGCTTCTCTGTACCGAAGGAAGCCTTGCCGATCGGGCAGTGAATGATGTTTGTCTTATCAAGACGGTACTCGATCTTACCGGCCTTTGCGTCGGTAACAGCCTGTGCTACGTTCGGCGTAACAGTACCGGCCTTGGGGCTGGGCATAAGTCCGCGGGGACCGAGAACTTTACCGAGACGACCGACAAGACCCATCATGTTCGGTGCTGCAACAGCAACGTCGAAATCAAGGAAACCGCCCTGAATCTGAGCGACGAGATCTTCAGCGCCTACGATGTCTGCGCCTGCGGCTTCGGCAGCCTTCGCGTCGTCACCCTTTGCGAAAACGGCAACACGAACGGTCTTACCGGTTCCGTGCGGAAGAACAACGGCGCCTCTGACCTGCTGGTCTGCGTGACGGGAGTCAACGCCGAGACGGATGTGTACTTCAACGGTTTCGTCGAATTTTGCGGTAGCGGTCTTAACGGTAAGGTCAAGCGCTTCCGCAGAATCAAACAGTACAGCTTTATCGTAAAGCTTTACGTTATCAAGATATTTTTTACCATGTTTCATAATCTTATATCCTCCTATAGAGTGGTTAATCGGATTTTTCCTCCCACCCGGAAGCGTTAGTCAGCGACTACAACGCCCATGCTGC
>JALEYA010000193.1 GCA_022779945.1 Oscillospiraceae bacterium
AAAAATACAGGAGGAAATCATGAAGATATTTTTAGGCATTCTTGCTGTTATCGTTGCATTCGCTCTGTTTCTTGTCATCAGAACGCTGGTAATCTCCTCAAAAGCCCGCAAGCTGACTTCTTCGACTCTCAGCTTTTCGGACAGAGAAATCAAAGCCTATGCCGAAAGACTTTCCGAAATGATCCGATGCAAAACCGTTTCCGTAAAGGACAGCTATGACGACACCGAATTTAAAAAGCTTCGGGACACAATGGAAAAGCTGTTTCCGCTGGTTCACGAGAAAGCGGAAAAAATGACCTTTTCGGACGACTGCTGGGTTTACAAAATCCCCGGGAAAGACCAAAATCATAATATTATGCTCATGTCCCACCACGACGTTGTCGAAGTCAGCGGTGACTGGAAATATGACGGCTTTTCGGCGCATATTGAGGACGGCAAAATGTACGGAAGAGGTACGGTGGACACCAAGACTCCCCTTTTTGCCGAATTTTCAGCCATTGAGGAGCTTTTATCCGATGGATTTGTACCGGAATGCAATTTATATATCGCGTCCTCTCACAACGAAGAATTGGGCGGAGACGGCATACCGAAAGCCAACGAGTATTTCAAGAAGAACGGAATCGTCTTTGATGTCATCCTTGACGAAGGCGGCGCTGTGATTGAACCGCCGCTCGGCGGCATGAAATGCGACAAATGCGCCATGATCGCCGTACATGAAAAAGGCAGGTATTATCTGAATCTGAAAGCCGAAGCGGCAAACGCCCATGCGAGTCTTACAAGTGCGTCAAGCAATACACCCGTTGAAAGAATGTCAATGTTCATAAACGAAATCACAACCAAGGACATTTTCATAAGACGGCTCAATCCGCAGGTAGTCGCCATGTTTGAGCATCTTGCTCCCTATTGCGGATTTATGATGAAGCTTTTGTTCTGTAATCTGTGGCTGTTCGGACCGCTTCTCAAAAAAGTTATGCCGAAACTGAATCCTCAGGCCGGCGGTCTGATCGGTACGACCTGTACCGTTAACGAAATCAAGGGTAGCACCACCGATAAGCGTTGTACAGCCAAAGCCTTTTTACGTCCGGTTGACGAAAACGATTTCAAAGCAGATCTTGAAAAGTTCAGAGAAATCGCCGCAAAATATGATATTTCCGTCGAGGAAGCCGACGGAAATGAGTACCATGCGCCGGCGGACATGACCAAGCCACAGTTCGAATACACCAAAAATTGTATTGCTAAGGTATTTCCGCAGTATCCGGCTTCGCCGTTCATTCTTCCCGCCGGAACCGATGCAAGAACGCTTACCGATGTGTGTCCGTGTGTTCTGCGATTTGCACCGATCCGACTTTCGAAAGAACAGCTCGCGTCCGTCCACGCCGAGAACGAAAACATTGACCTCGATTCCGTTGCGGCGGCAGTCGCCTTTTATAAAGAGTTTATTAAGAGCTATAAAATTTAATGAAAACTCAAAAATACGAAAACGCCTGTTCCACTTTGAGCAGGCGCTTTTTTATATATTGAATAAAATTCGCCGAATGCCGAATACTATGCATGGTTAAGGTGATAACAGTGAAAAAAGTAAGCATAGTTGTATCAGGGCTGACGATAGGCTTGATCAATGCCCTTTTTGGTGCCGGCGGAGGTCTGATCGCCGTAACGTTTTTACTAAAAGCCGGACTCAGTCAGAAACAGGCGCAGGCGACCGCCCTTTGCATTATACTTCCGCTGTCGATTATCAGCAGCGTCGTTTATTTAAAAAAAGGTTATGTGGGACTTGAGAGTGCGAAAGCCTATCTTCCGTACTCCTTGACAGGCGCCCTGATCGGAACGGCTTTGATGAGTAAAATCAGCAACAGAATCCTCAAAAAGATCTTTGCCGTTTTCATGCTGTGGGCGGGTATACGATTATTGATGCGATGAAAAGAATAATTTTTTTGATCCTGTCGGGAATCGTCGGCTCGATGGGACTCGGTGCCGGAACGGTTCTGATTATTTATCTGACGGTTTTCGAAAGCATGCCGCAAATAGAAGCGCAAGGCATCAACCTGCTGTTTTCTCTTCCGTGTGCAGCTTTATCCATCATCATTTATAAACGACAGAAACTCATTGTCAAAGACAACCTTGTTCTTCTGATAATATCCGGGGTTGTCGGCGCCATGGGCGGATATATGCTGTTGGACCGCATGAAGCCCGAATTGCTGTCAGACATTTTTGCCGCCGCCTTGATTTTCCTTTCGATCTTCCAGCTTTTCACAGGCAGTAAAAAGGCCGAAAACCAAAGCAAAAATTAACGCCGGGACACTTTTGCCAAACGTCCCGGCGATTTGTTTTATTCTTTTCTTGAGGCCATATAGTCTTCGAGTATCATGACCGCCGCAACAGCATCAACAATATTCTTTCGTTTCTTTCCGCGGACATTGACTTCGTTAAGAGCTTTGTGGGCACTTACCGTGGTAAGTCTTTCGTCCCAAAGAACCGTTTCTGTGGCGGTTCTTTCGGAAAGCTTTTCCGAAAACAGAGAGCATTTTTCCGCCCGTTCACCATAGCTTCCGTCCATATTGCGGGGAAGCCCGACAACGATCCGCTCGGCCTTTTGCTCTTTGGCAATTTCGCACAACTTGTCAAGAAGTCTCGGCTCGTACGATTCAAAAATCACGCCGACCGGTGAAGC
>JALEYA010000202.1 GCA_022779945.1 Oscillospiraceae bacterium
GTTCAGGTCGATGTCCAATCCGTCGGCAAGCTCACCGATGGCAACCGAAACACCGCCTGCGCCGAAGTCGTTACAGCGCTTAATCATCAGGCAGGCTTCCTTATCACGGAAAAGACGCTGAAGTTTTCTTTCTTCGGGGGCATTGCCCTTTTGCACCTCTGCGCCGCAGCTTTCAAGCGACTTGAGGTTGTGAGACTTGGAAGAGCCTGTCGCACCGCCGCAGCCGTCACGTCCCGTTCTTCCGCCTAAGAGGATAATTTTATCGCCCGGAACCGGACATTCACGGCGGACGTTTTCCGCCGGAGCTGCCGCAATTACGGCACCGATTTCCATGCGCTTTGCGGCGTATCCGTCGTGATAAATTTCGTCAACCTGACCCGTGGCAAGACCGATCTGATTGCCGTAGGAGGAATAGCCCGCAGCAGCGGTCGTGACAATTTTACGCTGCGGAAGCTTACCCGAAAGAGTCTGCTCAACAGGCTTCAAGGGGTCAGCCGCACCCGTTACGCGCATCGCGCCGTAAACATAAGAACGGCCGGAAAGCGGGTCACGGATGGCACCGCCGATACAGGTTGCCGCACCGCCGAACGGTTCAATTTCGGTCGGATGGTTATGGGTTTCGTTCTTGAAAAGAAGCAGCCACGGCTCTTTTTTGCCGTCCACCTCTACTTCGATTTTGACGGTGCAGGCGTTGATTTCCTCAGATTCGTCAAGCTTTTCAAGTTTACCTGTTTTCTTGAGATATTTTGCGGCAATCGTGCCGACATCCATCAGGTTAATCGGCTTCGTTCTTCCGAGTTCTTTTCGGACGGCGATATAGTCCTCGTAAGCCTTTTCCAAAAGCTCGTCTTCAAATTTTACGCTGTCGATCGTTGTCAGGAATGTTGTATGACGGCAATGATCCGACCAGTAGGTGTCGATCATACGGATTTCCGTGATTGTCGGTTCCCGGTTCTCGGTCTTGAAGTAATCCTGACAGAATTTAATGTCATCCTTATCCATCGCAAGACCGTAATCGGCAACAAACTTTTCGAGCCCTGCATCGTCAAGAGCAAGGAACCCGTCAAGTGTTGCAACCTCAGTCGGAACAACGGTTTCGGTTTTCAGCGTGCTGACTTCTTCAAGAGATGCTTCTCTCGATTCAACAGGGTTAATAACGTATTTCTTGATTTTTTCGATTTCTTCTGCGGTTAAATCGCCGTAAAGAAGATATATTCTTGCCGTTCTGACGTCCGGACGGTCTTTTTGGGAAATGATCTGGATACACTGCGCCGCACTGTCCGCTCTCTGGTCAAACTGACCGGGAAGATATTCGGCGGCAAAAACCGTTGCGCCCTCGCTTTCAAAAGAGTCGGAAACAATGTCAAGCTGCGGTTCGGAAAAAACCGTCGTTTTGCAGACCTCGAAAAGCTCAGGGTCAATATTTTCAACATCATAACGGTTGATGATTCTTACATCTTGAAGGCTCTTGATGCCGAGAAAGCTCTGAGCGTCGCTCAGAAGAGCTTTCGCTTCGTTCGCAAGCTCCTTTTTCTTTTCAACATAAATTCGGTACACCATGGTCATTACATGACTCGAATCCCGGGTTGATTGGTACATACTTCAACCTGAGTGGCCGAGCCGGTTCTCCTTTCCTTAGATGCATTATTTTTTCAGTGCTTTCAGTGCTCTTTGTCCGATGTCCTTACGGTAAAATCCGTTTTCAAATTCCACCTTTCCGGTGAGTGCATATGCGTTTTCAATTGCACTTTCCAGTGTATCAGAAACTGCTGTCACGCCGAGGACACGGCCGCCGGCACTGAAAAGCTTTCCGTTTTCATTATTTGCGCCGGCAACAAAAATGTCGCTCTTGCTGTCGGTTTCGGGAAGGACAATCGGGAAGCCGCTTTCGTATTTGACGGGATAGCCTTTGGAAGCGACGATCACACAGCAGGCGGATTCCTCACTGAATTTAACCTCGGTTTCGCTGAGTCTGCCCTCGCTTGTTGCCTTCATAACCGTAAACAGATCGCTTTCCAGAAGCGGCAGAACAACCTGCGTTTCCGGATCGCCGAAGCGGCAGTTATATTCGATGACTTTCGGACCGTCCTTGGTGATCATCAGTCCGAAATACAGACACCCTCGAAACTCCCTGCCTTCATTTTTCATCGCATTGATGGTCGGCAGGAAGATTTTTTCCATACATTCGTCGGCGATTTCTTTTGTGTAATACGGGTTCGGCGCAACCGTTCCCATACCGCCGGTGTTCAGTCCCTCGTCGTTGTCGTGAGCTCTTTTATGATCCATGGAGGAAATCATCGGAACAACCACGGTTCCGTCCGTAAACGAAAGTACGGAAACCTCGGGACCTTCCAAAAATTCTTCGATAACGACACGGCTTCCGCTTTCGCCGAAGATTTTGTTTTCCATCATCGAACGGACAGCGTCTTTCGCTTCGTCTCTTGTCATGGCGATGATAACGCCTTTACCGAGCGCCAGTCCGTCCGCCTTGATGACCGTCGGAATCGGAGCGGTATCGAGGTAGGTGAGTGCCTTTTCCATATCGTCAAAGACTTCGTACTGCGCTGTTGGGATGCCGTATTTTTTCATCAGGTTCTTCGAAAAGACCTTGCTTCCCTCAATTATGGCGGCGTTCTTCTTCGGTCCGAAGCACGGCACACCGATTGCCTCGAGTGCGTCAACCGCACCTAATACAAGCGGATCGTCGGGCGCAACCACGGCAAAATCAATCTTCTGCTCCTTTGCAAAATTCACGATGCCGTCAATATCTTTCGCTCCGACAGGAACAAGCGTTGCGTCGTCCTTCATGCCGCCGTTTCCGGGCAGAGCAAAAATCTCTTCGATATCCTTGTTTTCCTTCAGCTTTTTGATGATGGCGTGCTCACGTCCTCCGCCGCCGACAACCATTATTTTCATATCAGTTCTCCTTTTCTTTCATAAGCCGTTCGCTTACAATTTCAACCGCTTCGGGCAGAATTTTCCATTCCGCTTCCTGCATCACACGCTTCTGAAGCGTTTCGGGCGTGTCGTCCGGTTCTATGTATACCGCTTTTTGCAGAATAATTTCGCCGCCGTCGGGAATTTCGTTGACAAAATGCACCGTGGCACCCGTTACCTTCACACCGTAAGAAAGAGCAGCTTCGTGAACTTTCAGTCCGTAAAAGCCCTTGCCGCAAAAAGATGGAATCAGGGAAGGATGAACATTCAGAATGCGGTTTTCGTATTTTTTTGTAAAATCTGCCGACAGAATCGACATAAAGCCGGCAAGGACAATCAGGTCGATTTTATAGGCATCAAGAATGTCGATGATACCCGTTTCAAATGCCTGCTGACTTTGGCAGTTCTTTCTTGAAACGACTTTACCGTCAACACCGTGCTTTTTCGCTCTTTCGAGTGCGTAAGCGTCCGCACGGCTCGAGATAACAACCTTTACTTCACCGTGGGTGATGACTCCGCTGTCAACCGCATCTAAAATCGCCTGTAAGTTCGTTCCGCCGCCCGACACGAGAACGGCAATTCTTGTTTTTTCCGTACTCATATTTTCACCCTTATTCAATCACGATCTTATCGCTGCCGTTCATGATCTCACCGATGATATAAGCGTCCTCACCGTTTTCATGAAGAATAGCAAGTGCGGTTTCGGCGTCCTCTTTGGCTACAACGACGCTCATGCCGACGCCCATATTAAAGGTGTTGAACATATCACGCTCGGGGATATTTCCCGTCTTGGCGATCAGGTCAAAGATCGGAAGTACACGGACTGCACTCTTGTTGATTTTTGCGCAAAGTCCGTCGGGAATACTTCTCGGAATGTTTTCATAGAAGCCGCCGCCCGTGATGTGCGAAACACCCTTGACGGTGATTTTATCGAAGAGAGCCAGCATGGGCTTAACATAAATCTTTGTCGGAGTCAGAAGCGTTTCGCCGACACTCTTTCCGCCGAGTTCCGCTACGGGAGTCTTGATATCGGCATTTTCCACGTCAAAAACCTTCCGGACAAGTGAAAAACCATTGGAATGAACACCGCTTGACGGGAGTGCGATGATGACGTCGCCCTCTTTCATTTTCGAGTTGTCTAAAATCTTGCTTCTGTCCGCAACGCCGACACTGAACCCGGCAAGGTCATATTCATCCTCCGGATAAAAGCCCGGCATTTCGGCTGTTTCGCCGCCGATGAGCGCCGCACCGGACTGCACACAGCCCTCGGCAACGCCGCTTACTATTTCGGCGATTCTTTCGGGAACATTTTTGCCGCAGGCGATATAGTCAAGGAAGAAGAGCGGCTTTGCTCCGCAGCAGATGATATCGTTGACGCACATTGCTACGCAGTCGATACCAACCGTGTCATGCTTGTCCATAATAAAAGCAAGCTTCAGCTTCGTGCCGACACCGTCCGTTCCGCTGACAAGCACAGGTCTTGTGATGCCCGTCATGTCAAGCTCAAAAAGGCCGCCGAAGCCGCCGATATCATTGGCTGCATTGTCGGCAACGGTTCTTGCAATATGCTTTTTCATCAATTCAACCGCCTTGTAGCCGGCTGTAATGTCAACGCCCGCCGCAGCGTAGCTGTCTGATCTGGATTGACTCATAATTCTTCCTCCGTCTTGTTTGATTTTATTTGTTAGATGATATTTTTTCCTCGAATCTGTTTTTATGGGTATTTTGGGGAACCTCGGTCGGATACTCGCCGTCAAAGCAGGCGGTGCAGTAGCCCTTGCCGTTGACACCGCAGGCAATTTTCTTCACGCTGTCGATGCTCAGGTAACCGAGTGAATCGGCACCGATGATTTTGGCGATCTCTTCGACCGGATGGTGACAGGCGATCAGGTTCTCCCGTGAATCAATGTCTGTTCCGTAATAGCAGGGATTGAGAAACGGCGGTGCGGAAATTCTCATGTGAATTTCTTTCGCTCCCGCTTCCCGCAAAAGAGCCACGATTCTTGCGCTTGTCGTTCCTCTGACAATCGAGTCATCAACAAGCACGATACGCTTTCCCTTTACGACCGAGCTTATGGGGTTGAGCTTGATTCTGACCTTATCCTCACGGCTCGACTGACCCGGAGCGATAAAGGTTCTTGCTATGTATTTGTTTTTGATAAAGCCGATTTCATAGGGAATGCCCGACTGTCTCGAATAGCCGACAGCGGCGTCAAGACCCGAATCGGGAACACCGATGACCACGTCCGCCTGAACGGGGTGCTCAAGCGAAAGATACGCACCGGCACGAAGTCTCGCTTCGTGAACACACGCTCCGTCTATGACCGAGTCGGGGCGGGCAAAATAAACGTATTCGAATACGCAAAGCTTCATCGGTTGTTTGTTACAGTGATCCTTGATGCTACGGATCCCGTTTTTGTCAAAAACAAGAATCTCGCCCGGCTCAATGTCTCTTACGAACTTGGCACCGACGGCATCAAGCGCACAGCTTTCCGATGCGACAACGTACCGTCCGTCCTCGGTTTCGCCGTAGCAAAGCGGACGGAAGCCGTTTTCGTCTCTTGCGGCAATCAGCTTCGCCGGGGACATGATGACAAGCGAATAAGCGCCCTTGATACGGTTCATCGCACGGTTGACGGCTTCTTCGATTGTCGGCGCGGAAAGCCGCTCTTCGGTCACGATATAGGAAATAACCTCCGTGTCTGCCGTGGTGTGGAAAATCGAGCCTTTGAGTTCAAGCTCGCTTCGAAGCTCAAACGAGTTCGTCAGATTTCCGTTGTGCGCTAAAGCCATTCTGCCCTTGATATGGTTAACAACGATCGGCTGAGCGTTGACTCTGCCCGAGTTTCCCGTTGTGCCGTAGCGGACATGACCGACTGCCATATTGCCCAACCCTAAGGCTTCAATTTTATCAGCGGTGAACACTTCATTGACAAGGCCTAAATCACGGTAGGAATTGAAAAGCCCATCGTCGTTAACAACAATTCCGCATGACTCCTGTCCTCGGTGCTGAAGCGCAAAAAGTCCGTAATATGTCATTCGTGCCACGTCGTACGGCTTTTTGCAAAAGACACCGAAAACGCCGCATTCTTCATGGATATTGCTCATGGTATAACGCCTTCTTTTAAGGATTTACCGCATACAACCTTACGGCAGTTTCCTTTTTCCGTTATACAGTTTTCATATATCTATCTTATTCCTTGCCGTTCCAGCAGTAAGTGCAAAGCTGACATTCATCAAGACC
>JALEYA010000203.1 GCA_022779945.1 Oscillospiraceae bacterium
GGAGACATCAAAATGATCAAGACAATTGGCGTATTGACAAGCGGCGGCGACGCACCGGGAATGAATGCTGCAATCAGAGCAGTTGTTCGTGCAGGCTGTGAGCTTGGCATGAAAGTTTACGGAATCAACAGAGGCTATAACGGTCTTATGGAAAACGATATGTACGAAATGAATCTTCGCTCGGTTTCCGATATTATTAACAGAGGCGGTACGGTTCTTTATTCCGCAAGAAGCCCGCGGTTCAAGACTGAAGAGGGCATGCAGGCAGCCATCAGAAGCTGCCGTGAAAGAGGAATCGAGGGTCTTGTTGTTATCGGCGGCGACGGTTCGTTCAGAGGGGCAAGAGACCTTTCTTTAAGAGGTGTTCCGTGCGTTGCGCTTCCGGGCACGATTGACAACGACATCGGCTGCTGTGATAACACAATCGGTTACGATACCGCTTTGTGTACCATTATGGAAATGGTTGACAGAATCCGTGATACCACCGAATCTCACGACCGCTGTGCTGTGGTCGAGGTTATGGGAAGAGGTGCCGGCTATCTGGCACTTGCTTCCGGTATTGCCTGCGGTGCAACCTCAATCCTGATTCCCGAAGTTCCCTATGACTTTGACCGTGACGTCATTGAAAGAATGAAGCGCACCCAGAAGAGCGGCAAGGTTCACTTTGTTATTATTGTTTCCGAAGCGATCGGCGGTGTTGAAGAAATGGCAAAGAAAATTCAGGCCGAGACCGGAGTTGATACGAGAGCAACCGTTTTGGGTCACGTACAGAGAGGCGGCTCGCCGACAGCAAACGACAGAATCCTTGCCAGCCGTATGGGCTATCATGCCGTTCAGCTTCTGAAAGAGGGCGTCGGTAACCGTGTTGTTGCCACGCAGAAGGACGATATCATCGACTTTGATATTTTTGAAGCACTTAACATGAAAAAGTCAATTGATCTCGATATGTACAAGATGGCGATGGATATTTCCATCTGATCGAGTTCGATAAATTCAGTATTGCTGAACCGAATGTAAGCCGTTTCCATTGTCGGAGCGGCTTTTTTCATAGGGGGTTCTTATGGAAGAAATTGAGAAAGAAGAAAGCGTTAACAACAGGAAAAAGAATATCCATGAGGGTCACCGACAAAAGGTCAGAGATCGCTATTATAAAGGCGGTCTTGACTGTATGCCTGACCATAATGTGCTCGAAATGCTGTTGTTTTTCGGAATCCCGTATAAGGATACGAATGAGATCGCCCACAGGCTGATGGAAAAATTCGGCTCGTTTTCGGGCGTGCTCAGGGCGGACAGAGCCGACCTGAAGAACGTGAAGGGTATGACGGAAAATGCCGCCTGCCTTCTTAGTATGCTTTTGCCGGTTTTCAAAAGATACACCGACGACCTGATGAAAGAGAAGCCGACACTCGAGACGACCGAGCAGATCGTGAGCTTTATCAGACCGCGATTTTTGGATGCGACGAACGAAAAGGTGTATCTGATTTGCTTTGACTGCAATCATGCGCTTATCAGCGTCCGGTTTATTGATGAAGGCGATGTGGCCAGTGCAAACATCAATCTTCGCGCAATTGCTTCGGCGGTGATCGAAACCAAAGCGGCGAGTGCTGTTCTGGTGCATAATCACCCGAATTCGATTTCGCTTCCGTCACAGGCGGATATCAGCGCAACCAAAAAGGCATATGAGTTTTTGTCGATGCTGAAGGTGCGACTGCTCGACCATATCATCATTTCACAGACGGGTCACTGCTCGATGGTGAGTGTGCCGAAGTTTGCCCATATCTTTTACGGATTGGATCCGATTTTTGATGGGAATGAATGACAGCTTTTACCGAATCCGTTTGGGTTCGGTCTTTTTTTTTCGAACAAATTTTCTGTGTGCTGTTGACGGACGGATAAAGATATGGTATGATACTCAAAAACAAATGTTCGCAAAAGCTGTAATTATTTTCAGCTTCCATAAGGCTTTAACTTTCAAAAAAATTGTGATACAATAATGTTCAATTGTAAAAGGGGGCTTCGGTATGGATCAATTCAAGCTTGTTTCTTCTTACAGCCCGACGGGCGATCAGCCGCAGGCGATCAATAAGCTTGTCGAGGGACTGAACAGAGGCGACATGGAGCAGACTCTGCTCGGTGTTACCGGCTCGGGAAAAACCTTCACCATGGCGAATATTATTGCAAAGGTTAACCGTCCGACGCTTGTTTTAGCACACAATAAAACCCTTGCCGCTCAGCTTTGCTCAGAGTTCCGGGAGTTTTTTCCCGAAAATGCCGTGGAGTATTTTGTTTCGTATTACGACTATTATCAGCCTGAAGCCTATATTCCGACGACCGATACCTATATCGAAAAGGATTCCGCTGTAAATGACGAAATCGATAAGCTTCGCCACTCGGCGACCTCTGCTTTGTCCGAACGGCGGGATGTCATTATCGTTGCAAGTGTTTCGTGTATTTACTCCCTCGGCGACCCGATTGATTATCGCAGCATGGTGATCTCGCTAAGACCGGGGATGGAAAAAAGCCGGGACGAGCTGATAAAAAAGCTGATTGAAATTCAGTACGAGCGAAACGACATCAACTTTATCCGCAATAAGTTCCGGGTCAGGGGAGACATTGTTGAGGTTTACCCTGTATATTCGAACGATACCGCAATCCGCATCGAGTTTTTCGGCGACGAGGTGGACCGTATCTGCGAAATCAATCCGCTGACGGGCGAAATCAAGTCTGTTTTACAGCACGTTGCGATTTATCCGGCTTCTCACTATGTTGTGTCCCCCGAAAAGCTGGATCGGGCGATTGCCGAAATCTATGACGAGATGGAAAAGCGCGTTGCCGAATTTACGAGTCAGGGCAAGCTTCTCGAAGCGGAAAGAATCCGTCAGAGAACGCTTTATGATATCGAAATGCTTCGTGAGACGGGCTTTTGCAAGGGCATCGAAAACTATTCAAGAGTTATGTCGGGACGAGAGCCGGGAAGCTGTCCGTTCACGCTTTTGCACTATTTCCCGAAGGATTTTGTTCTCTTTATCGATGAATCCCACGTCACCGTTCCGCAGGTCAGAGCGATGTACGCCGGAGACCGGGCAAGAAAAGAAAGTCTTGTTGAATTCGGCTTCCGGCTTCCGTCGGCGTTCGATAATCGACCGCTCAAGTTCGATGAATTTTATGACATTGTCGGACAGAAAATATTCGTGAGCGCCACCCCGGGCGAGTTTGAACGGGAAAAGAGCGTTCAGATTGTCGAGCAGGTGATAAGACCGACGGGACTTTTGGATCCGCTGATTTCGGTCAGACCGACCGACGGTCAGATGGAAGATCTTGTCGGCGAAATCTACAAGCGAACCGAGAAAAATGAGCGTGTGCTGATTACGACGCTCACAAAAAAGATGGCGGAGTCACTGACCGACTATCTTGACGATCTCGGTATCAAGGTACGATATATGCATTACGATATCGACACGATCGAGCGTATGAAAATCATCCGTGAGCTGCGGCTCGGCGAATTTGATGTACTTGTCGGTATCAACCTTCTACGAGAAGGTCTGGATATTCCCGAGGTGTCGCTTGTTGCGATTCTTGATGCCGACAAAGAAGGCTTTTTACGCTCGGAAACGTCGTTGGTTCAGACAATCGGACGAGCGGCAAGAAACGCCGAAGGCGAGGTCATCATGTACGCAGACAGTGTTACGCCGTCAATGGAAAGGGCAATTACCGAAACGAACCGCCGCCGTGAAATTCAGCAAAAATATAACGAAGAGCACGGCATCGTTCCGAAAACGATCGTCAAGCAGGTACATGAAGTGCTTGAAATCTCGGCTTCGGAAACCGATATTGATGCTTCGTTCAAGAAAATGTCACGTCTCGACCGTGAAAAGACGATCCGACAGCTTACTGCCGAAATGCGGGAGGCGGCCAAGATGCTCGAATTTGAGCATGCCGCTTTTCTGCGCGATAAGATCGAGAAGCTGAAATCCTATAAGTAAACAGAAAGGAAGCGCTTCGGCGCTGTAAGGCAAAAGAATGCCACAGAAAGATATCGTTATAAAAGGGGCAAGAGAGCACAATCTCAAAAATATCGACATCACGATTCCGAGAGACAAGTTTATCGTTTTTACGGGACTTTCCGGCTCGGGCAAGTCGTCT
Source organism: Oscillospiraceae bacterium (assembly GCA_022779945.1). Lineage (GTDB taxonomy): Bacteria > Bacillota > Clostridia > Oscillospirales > Acutalibacteraceae > UBA6857. Next base: position 4,144 of record JALEYA010000203.1, read on the forward strand.
CTTGCTTTTGACACCATTTACGCCGAGGGGCAAAGGCGGTACGTGGAATCGCTTTCCTCGTATGCAAGGCAGTTTTTAGGTCAGATGGACAAGCCCGACGTCGATTATATTGACGGGCTGTCTCCTGCTATTTCGATTGACCAGAAGACGACCTCAAAAAACCCCCGTTCCACCGTCGGCACGATTACCGAAATTTACGATTATTTAAGACTGTTGTTCGCACGGGTCGGCATTCCGCACTGTACCGTCTGCGGACGGGAGATAAGACCGCAGACCGTCGACCAGGTAGTCGATAAAATCTGCGAACTGCCCGAAAGGACGAAGTTTCAGCTTCTGGCGCCGATCGTCAGAGGGCGAAAGGGCGAATATGTCAAGGAGCTTGACCGGATCCGTAAGGCGGGCTTTGTAAGAGTCCGGATCGACGGGAGCATTTATGATCTATCTGAGCAGATTAAGCTTGATAAAAACAAGAAGCACAACATCGAGGTTGTGGTTGACCGTCTTGTGATGAAAGACGGCATTCGTTCGCGGCTTTCGGACTCAGTTGAAATGGCAACAAAGCTTTCGAACGGACTGCTGATTGTTGACGTGACCGACGGTGAGGAAAAGCTGTATTCGCTCAATTATGCCTGCCCGGAGCACGGGATCAGCTTTGACGAGATGAACCCGAGAATTTTCTCGTTCAACAGCCCCTTCGGCGCGTGCAAAAAGTGTTCGGGTCTCGGTGTGTTTATGGAGGTTTCTCCGTCGCTTGTCATTCCCGATAAGTCGCTTTCCATCAGACAGGGCGCTGTGAAAGCCTACGGCTGGTCGAACGTCGGCGAGGGCACAATTGCCCATATGTATTATTCGGCTTTAGCGAAAAAGTTCGGCTTTACGTTGGATACGCCGATCGAGAAACTAAGCGAGGAAGCTTATCATGCCCTGCTTTACGGTACAGGCGAAGAAAAAATGAAAATGGAGCGCCCGACGAATTTCGGCGGAGGTGTTTACTATACAAGCTTTGAGGGTGTTATCAACAACCTGAAAAGACGGTACGCGGAATCGACGAGCGAAATCTCGAAGAACGAGATCGAACAGCTGATGACGACTGAGCCGTGCCCCGAATGTGGCGGCGCAAGGCTTTGCAAGGAGGCTTTGAGCGTAACGGTCGGCGGAAAGAATATTGATGAAGTCTCCCGAATGTCTGTTGAAAAGGCACTTGTGTTTATCAATGAGCTGCCCGGAAAACTTACCGAAAAGGAAAACACGATCGCAAGGCTTATTTTAAAGGAAATCAGTAACCGTCTGTCCTTCCTTTTAAGCGTCGGACTTAACTATCTGACGCTGTCCCGTGCGTCGGCCACGCTTTCGGGCGGAGAAAGTCAGCGAATCCGCCTTGCGACACAGCTCGGCACGTCGCTGATCGGCGTTTTGTATATCCTTGACGAACCGAGCATAGGTCTTCACCAACGGGATAATCAGAAGCTGATTGATACACTGAAAAACTTAAGAGATGTCGGCAATACACTGATTGTCGTTGAGCACGACGAGGACACGATGCGTCAGGCGGATTATATTGTCGATATCGGACCGGGCGCCGGCATCAACGGCGGAAAGGTCGTCTATCAGGGCGATGTGGAGGGTCTTATCAACTGCGAAGAATCCCTGACCGGGCAGTATTTAAGCGGTCGCAAGGTGATTCCTGTACCCGAAAAGAGAAGAAGCGGAAACGGAAAATTCCTTGAAATTATCGGTGCTATGCAGAACAACCTGAAAAATGTCAGCGTGAAAATCCCGCTTGGCGAATTTGTCTGCGTGACGGGTGTTTCCGGATCAGGCAAGTCCTCGCTTGTCAACGAGATTTTGTACAAACAGCTTGCAAACGAGCTGAACGGAGCGAAGAAGTTCCCGGGCAAGTTCAGGCAGATCAAAGGGATTGAAAATCTCGATAAGGTTATTGATATTGACCAGTCGCCGATTGGGCGTACACCGCGGTCAAATCCTGCGACCTATACGGGTGTGTTTTCTGATATCCGTGAGCTTTTTGCCAATACGGTTGACGCAAAAATGAAAGGCTTCAATGCCGGACGGTTTTCGTTCAACGTCAAAGGCGGACGCTGTGAGGCATGCCAAGGCGACGGAATTGTGAAGATTGAAATGCACTTCCTGTCCGATGTTTATGTTCCGTGCGATGTTTGTAAGGGCCGACGATACAACAATGAAACCCTTGCCGTTCAATACAAGGGTAAGTCGATTTACGATGTGTTGGAAATGACGGTCGTTGAGGGCATGAACTTTTTCGAAAATGTACCGAGAATCTATAAAAAGCTCAAGACCCTTTACGATGTCGGCTTGGGCTATGTCAAAATCGGTCAGCCGGCAACAACGCTTTCGGGCGGCGAAGCGCAGAGAGTCAAGCTTTCGACCGAGCTTTCGAAGCGCCCGACGGGAAAAACGGTCTATATTCTTGACGAGCCGACAACGGGACTTCATACAGCCGATGTGCACCGCCTGATTGATGTGCTTCAGGCTCTTGTTGATTCAGGCAACACGGTGATTGTCATCGAGCACAATCTCGATGTGATCAAAACGGCCGACCACATCATTGACTTAGGACCCGAAGGTGGTGAGGGTGGCGGTATGGTAATTGCCGAGGGTACACCCGAACAGGTCGCGCAGGTCGAAAACTCCTATACCGGCCAGTATCTCAAGCGAATGTTGTAAAAGAGATGAGTTTGCCGCCGTTCATTGCGGCGGCAAGATTTTTTGTAAAACTTTCAAAAAGGTATTGACATTTACAGGATTGATGAGTATAATAATCACTGTTCGTTGCGGAATTGTGTAAGGGTAGCACGACAGACTCTGACTCTGTTTGTCTGGGTTCAAATCCTAGTTCCGCAGCCATAAAAAAGCACTTGCTTCGGCAAGTGCTTTTTTCATGAAATTCGCCTTGCGACGAGTGAAATATCCTGCGGATATGAAATAGCAGACGCTATGAAATATTTGCTTCGCAAATGTGATGGGCGGATTTCACTTCACATTTTGTCGCAAGACAAAATATTTCATAATCGTTAGATTATTTCATATTGCGTAGCAATACTTCATTAAAAAGTTACGAATGACCGGCTTGGTAAATATATCGGGTTCATTTAGGGACATGAACATAAAATCCCGTTCGCTTTGCGGAGGGGATTTTTACTGTCATTTTGCTATCTCGTAAACGACAAAGACCTAAGCTTGATTTTTAGCGCAGAAAATGTTAAAATAAACTGTAATTTTATATAATGAGGTGCTTTATTTTATGATCAAGATTTCTCCGTCGATTCTTTCCTGCGATTATTCACGCATGGGAGAAGAGTTTGAAAATATGAAAAAATGCGGAGCCGACTGGCTTCATATCGATGTTATGGACGGTCATTTTGTCCCGAATATCACGCTCGGTGCGCCGCTTGTCAAATGCTTAAGAAAATGCAGTGATCTGCTTTTTGACGTTCATCTTATGATCAGCGATCCTTTGAAATATGCCCCCGATTTTGTCAAAGCGGGCGCGGATCTGATTACGTTCCATATTGAATCCGATTCGCCCGTGGAAGAGACGATTGACCTGATCCGCTCACTTGGCTGTAAGGCCGCTCTTTCCGTAAAGCCGGGTACCCCCGTTGAGGAGGTTTTCCCGTATCTGGATAAGCTTTCGATGGTGCTTGTCATGACGGTTGAGCCGGGCTTCGGCGGTCAGAGCTTTATGGCGGACATGATGCCCAAGGTTACGGCACTGAGAAATGAAATCAACCGCCGCGGTCTTGATGTGGACATTCAGGTTGATGGCGGTGTAAGCCTGAAAACCGTTGAGACCGTTGCCGAAGCAGGCGCAAACGTGCTTGTTGCAGGCAGTGCAATCTTCGGCTCTGACGACCCGAAAGAAACGATCCGCCTTTTAAGAGAAAGTGCCGCAAAGTATTTCTAATGCATGATCTTTCATAAGGCATCGGAATGCTTCGTCGGTTCGTTCGTGTTCCATTCCGTCGGAAAACACGGGCGCAAGGTATTCTTTCAATAGGCGGTTCAGTCTTTCGCTTGCGCCTCTGACCGTCAGTCTGTATATTCCGTCTTTTTCGAACAGTGCACTTGCGGTGCGGAAATTTTTCTCTTTTCTTAAAGCGAGAATCAGATCAAGCAGTGCATCGGCATCGGCGGTTTCGAAAATCGACGTTTCGCTGCATTCTTCATTCATCGGCAGAAACATGATAAGACATCCGCCCGAACAGTCGGGAAGTACTTCAACTTTCAGTCTGTTTGCGCGCTCCGGGAGGCTCCCGGTTTCGGTCTGCACTTCGTCCAGTATTTTTTTCAGCACTTCTCTCGCCCTTTCGCTTGAAGAGCGAAGCTCATCACAGGTTAGCTCAAAAGACTCGAGTTCCCGGGCGGAGAGTCTTGCAAGGATGCAGTTGTTGTCGGTTGTCTCTATTTTCATTTTTATTTGTGAAACCCGACACTTCGGGTTTCGTACCTTTCTTTTATTTTCAAGTTCTTTCATCATACAGCAAAACGCTTTATGTTTCAATGAAAAAATTATGGCAGTTACGGAAGGTGATGCTTTTGCAACAGGAAAATAAAACTGCTTTTTTCAATACTTCCGATCCTCTCTTTTCTTACAGTGTGGATACACTTTTGATGGGACTCGGACTTCTTGTAATGGGAATTTATCTTAACGGTATCGCCGCGTTGTATCACGCCGTTGTCGGTGTTCTGAGTGCCGTTATCTGTGAGTACATCAGCTTCAGGCTTGTTTTAAAGAAAAATCCGCTCGGCAATATGAGTGCTTTTTCGGTCGGACTTCTGATTTCGCTTTCCGTGTCCGCCGCGTGTCCCCTTTGGATAACGGCAAGCGCAAGTGCTTTTGCCGTCCTTGTTGCCAAGCTGCCGTTCGGCGGAACGAGAAATGCGCCGTTTGTGCCTGTTGCCGCCGGCGTATGTTTTGCTCAGCTGTGTTTTCCGCTTTCTGTGTTTACTTATTCCGCTTCCTCGGGCGGACTGCACCCGATTTTCAATAATGCCGAAGGCTTCGTGAAAGGAACCTCGCTGATTGAGCTTCTTGAAAGCGGTAAGGCCGTTCCCCTCAACATTTTCAGCTATACCTCTTTGCTTTCGGGCAAATATCCCGGTGCCATCGGCACGACCTGTATGCTTGCGATGCTCGGCATTGTTCTGTATCAGCTGATCCGAAGACCAAAACGACTGTATTCTTCTTTGGGCTTTGTTCTTTGCTGCGCCGTATTTGCCGCGTTGCTTCCGAGAGTCAATACAGGAAGATTCAGCTCGGTAATCATGGAACTGAGTGCCGGTTCGCTGATGTTCGTGGCGCTTCTGGTTCTCAACGATCCGGTTACGTCTCCGAAACGTCCGTTTCAGTCCGTGCTGTACGGTGTCGTCGCCGGAACGCTGTGTATGCTGCTTCGCTATTTCGGCAAAATCAATGAGCCGGCATTTTTCAGCGTGCTTCTTGTCAATGCTTTCTGGCCCATTCTGTCAAGGCAAACGGCGACCGATCAGAAGCAAAGCGACGAAAAGCGCAGAAGAATCCGAAAGGCGGCAAAAAAAGATAAAAAGCTTTCTGCCGGAAAAAAAGGCAGAAAAAAAGTAACGGAGGTGCTTGACGATGAAAAAGAAAACCAACCGTAAGCGCCTGAAATTTTCTACTGCTTTATTCAAAGGCGGCTATGTGCACAATCCGCTTCTGACCCAGCTTTCGGGTCTTTGCCCGATTATTATGGTGGCGACGAGTATAAAGAACTCGCTGTATCTTTCGGCTGTTTTTGCCTTGCTTCTTGTCGTCAACGAGGTTGTGGCAAGCACATTTTTGAAAAATATTTCCCGTTGGGTGCGGGTGAGTCTTTACACGTTGATCTCTGCGCTTGTTTTAGCGCTCGCGCTTACAAAACTGAATCCGGAAGCGACGGCCGCTCTCGGCGTCTATCTTCCGCTTTTATGCGTCAATGCCATCCTTGTTATTCGGTGCGAAAAATTTGCAATCAGAACAAGCGTTGTCAATTCCGTTTATGATGCCGCCGCAAACTCCGTTGCGTTTTTTGCCGTTGCGTTCCTTGTCGGACTCATACGGCAGACGATTTCAACCGGAAGTATTTTCGGTGTACAGACCCGGTTCGTCAACCCGAATATTGCCATGCCGTTTGCCGGTCTTGCCGTTCTGGGCTTCCTTGCCGCAATTCACAAATGGAGTGTAATGAAATTTTATCCGAAAGAGCTTGTAGATACCTTCTCTTTAAAAGGTGCGTTCGAAAAGCCGGTTTTGTCCGATCCGGGACTGAATACCAGGCAGGAACGCGAACACAAAAAGCAGTTTAAAGAAGATCGTCAGGAGTTTGACCGGATCCGACCGAGATATACGATCGAAGACGTCGAATCTTCGCTGGAAGAAAAGCGGGCGCAGGAGAAAAAGGAGGAGAATAACGAATGACACAATTTATCAGTATGCTGATAGCCGCTCTTTACGCTATGCTCCTTCAGAATCTTGTTTTCAGTGCCGCTTATGGTATTACCGAGTCCGTAAAAATCGCAAAAAGACCGAAATATCTTCTGATGTGTACGCTTTCGGTCGGCTTTTTCAGTGTGTCGTCCTCGGTTTTGTGCCGCTTGATTGATAACGTGAAGATGATTTCCGAGTTATCGGCAACCGTGCATTTTCTGCTCTATGTTGCCGTGACGGTACTGCTGTATCTGATCAGCGGTGCATTTTGCATCGGTGTGCTGAAAGCGAATAAAAAGTACATGAATTCGCTCGGAATGTGCGCGCTCAATTCTCTCGTTCTGGCGGTTCCGCTTCTGAATGCCTCCGCCAATTACAGCATCATCGAGTCTGTCGGAACGGGCATCGGCGCCGCTCTTGCGTTTGTTTTCGCTGTTTTGCTGATCAACGCCGGCATACGGCATATCGCCGATAACGAGAGCATTCCGAAGGTTTTTCGGGGAACACCTGCTCTTTTGATATATGTTTCGCTGTTGTCGCTTGCTTTTTCGTGCTTTACGGGCGAATCGCTTTTCCTTTAATCTATGAAAGAAAGGACATACGGTACAGACCGTATCGGATTTATCAATGGCTTTTAAAAGACCTAACAAGAAAAATCCCCGTAAATCTGTCCGGGTTAAAAACAGCTATTACTCTTTTTCAAAAGAATATCCGGGCGGCATGATCGGAAATCCCGGAAACAAGACGAAGAAAAAGGCGAGAAAACAAAAAGTTCTCACTGCGACGGCGGCGACGATCGGCTTTATTTTCATTCTTTGTGTTTCCTATCTGATTGCCGAAACCGGACTGCGGTTTTCCTATAAGCAGCCGAACGAAACAGCGCTCACCGAAGCTGTGACGTCCGAAAGTGAACCCGATACGACGGTCGAAGAACCGATTAAAGCACTGTATATGCCGGGTGAAAAGCTGACAGACACGGGATACATCAAAAGTCTTGTCCGGAACATCAAACGCAAGGATTATAACAGTGTTGTGATCGATTTTAAAACGGAAAACGGAACGCTGTCGTTCTTTTCAAACTCGAAAATCGCGCTTCTTGCCAAATGCTCCGGAATTGACAACGAAACGGTTGAAAAAGCCATTGAAATTTTTGAAAATGCCGATATCACGATCATCGGTCGCGTTTATTGCTTTAAAGACGCGGCGGCCTCTGAAAGCAACCCCGAGCTTGCCGTTAAATATATGAATTCCGACGTTCCGTGGCTTGATAAGCCGGAGTCGGAAGGCGGAAAGACCTATCTGAATCCGTATAGTAAAAAGGCACGCAAATACCTGATCGATGCGATAAAACAGGTCAACAGCTTCGGAATCCGGAATCTTCTTCTTGAAGATGCGGATTTTCCGGACGGAACCGGTGCCGATACGGCAGGGTTCCCGGGGGAAAAGAAAAAATCCGAACGAGGAAACGTGCTTCTTGACTTTGTTAATGAGGTCAAATCTTCACTAACGGCGGATTCGAAGCTGATTCTTTCGTTCGGTGCCGATGATCTTCTTTCCGGAGGATCGTATGCGGATATTCTTATGAAAAGTAATGCCGATGCAGTGTGTATCGATACGGCAAAAAGACCGGACACCTACGTCGTTGACAAAAGTACCGATTACAGCTCGATGATTTCGCTGTTTTCCACGTTGAAGCAAAAAACAGGTGAGAAAAAGCGGTTGATACTGCGAATCGCTTTTGATGAATACTCCTGGCGATATGTCAAAGCGATGAAAAAAAGCGGATTTGAAAATGTCGTGATATTCGACGAAATAGGGGAATACTGATTATCAAAAAACTCCTGTCCTTCAATTTGAAAGACAGGAGCTGTTTTTAGGTAACCTCTAAAAACATCCCGGCATTCGTCATAATGCCCAACGCCTGGAGTTTTTAGAGGTTACCTTTAGTCAATGTCATAAATCTGTTTGAACTTATTGTAATTGATCTGATGAATGATGACGGAGATGATGATGATTCCGACCGCGATTCCGGCGGCAATTTTCAGCGTTTCAAGCACCGTTACGCGAAAATCCGCATAGCTGCCCGAAACAAAGTAATACATCGTGTAATAAAGCTTTCCTCCGGGAACAAGCGCGATAACGGAACAGATGATATAGGGCGTCGCCGGGGATTTTGTGACTCTCGCCATCACTTCGGAATAGGCGGTCGCAACAAGAGCCGGTATGAAGTTCCGGAAGAATACATCTTCCATATGCCGACAGCAGATCACATACACAACACAAGTGATAAAGCCGCCGATCGTCGCAAAAGAGACGTGTTTTTTGTTGATGCGAAACAGCAGCGAAAAGCCGCAGGTTCCGATCGTTCCGGCAAGAACGGTAATCAGTGCCTGATTGACGGTCATTTGCTTTCCCTCCTTAAACAGCCGAACAGATGATGATCGGAATCGAAAAGCCGCAGGCGATCGTGATTGAAAGAATCAGAGACTCAAGAAGCCTCAGCATTCCCGACATCAGATCTCCGCATAGCATTTCCCGTATGGAGTTAATCAGCGTAACGCCGGGAATAATCAGCATGATGTCACCAATCATAATCATCGCAGGATTATCGCCGAATCCTATCCGGACAAAGAAAATGGCGAGAAAGCCGGAAACGATCGAGCAAAGGGCGGTATAAAAGAGTTTACTCATGCCGCGCGCTTTGATATAGGTGTTTATCAGATAGATCATTACGGCAATCGGCATCGCCGCAAGGCAGTCTTTCCACGTTCCGCCGAAAAACACGGCAAATCCGCCCGCAGCAAGCACTGCCCCGATACAGGCGGTCGTGTGAAAGCCGTTTTTTTCGCCGCTGATCGTATCCAGAATCTGTCTGGCCTCTTCAAAGCTGACCGACTGACAGCAGATGCTTCTTGAAAGGGAGTTGAGCCTCTCGAGCCGTCCGAGGTTGGTTGAATAGGAATACACCCGTCTCGATTGAGTGAAGGCATGTCCTTCGGGATCGACCGTCGTAACGTTTATCATCGAAACGATCGAAAAAACTTCGGTTTTCTTCATACCGTAGGCGTGGCAGATGCGGATAATCGTCTCTTCCACGCGGTCGATTTCGGCGCCGCATTTGATCATGCTTTTGCCAAGGTCCATCGCAAGGCTCAGGATTGCCTCGGTGTCCTGTTTGTTGTTTTCATTCATATTTATCTCTCCGTTTACAAAATCAAGTTTTGTATACAGACAGATTATAGTCTTTGACGGTTCGATAGTCAAGAAAAAAATTGTTGAAGCGGTTCGGGATAGGAGGGCGTGACAATATCGTAAAGCCGTTTATAATCTCCGCTGTCGGTATCTTTGACAACGGTCGCACGGTTTTTGGAAAGAAACCGTACAAGATTATAAACATCAAGCCAGATCTGGTTGGTTCCCTCTTTCTGACTTTCGTCAAAAATCAGCTGAAGCCCGAAATGAAGATGCGGAACCGTCATGCCGTTCACGTTTTCCTTGTCCGAATAGCCCGTCATACCTATGTATCCGATCACCTGACCGGCCTTGACAACGCTGCCTTTTTCGATTTCTTTGCAGTACGGATGGTCCTTTCGCAAATGGGCGTAATAATATGACCGCTTGTTGTCAAAGGAGCGGATTCCGAGTCGCCATCCGCCGTAACGATTCCAGCCGATACATTCAACGGTACCGCCCTCAACGGCAACGATCGGGGTGCCTACGTTTCCCAGAAGGTCGTTGCCAAGGTGCGTCCTGCGGTAGCCGTAGGAGCGTGCATTCCCGAAGTCGTCATAATGGCTGTAAGAAAAGCCTTCGGCGATCGGACTGTAAGCGACTAAGCCGTAGCCTTTTTTGACGGTTTTTCCGCCGTTTCCGTCGGGCGCCTGTTTTTCATATTCTCCGACAAGACCCGACAGTGCGGCGGAAAAGCTTTCGCGGTAATAGGAAAAATATTTGTTTTCGCCTACGAGGTCTTCAATTGTGTAAGAGTCCCCGAGAAGTCCGAGCATTTTGTCAAGGTCGCTTTTTTTATATGAACCCCAGTTGTTGCCGTTTTTGACGGCAAGATAGGAAAGTGAGTCAATGAAGCTGATATGATAAAGCTCATCATACGTTTTGATGTCAAGGTCGATTGTGTCCTCAAGCGCCTTTAAAGGCACGTTGAGTTCAACCCATTTGATATAACTTTTTTCTTCTTTGCTTTCGGCTCCGACTGCCTGATAAGAAGCAAAAAGACACGCGGCGGCGAGAACAAAAGCAAGAATGCCGATTGCTATTTTGTTTTTATCGAGCCTGATTACCACAGCCGAACCCACCTTAAAAAAGCTGAAAGTGAATGTTTTACTCCTCTTCAGCATATGAAAAATGTGCCGTTGATATGACAAAACGGAACACAGAACCGCTGACACGAGTTGCCTTCGCGCAGGGTTGTAAAATAGGCAGTGATGCATTATATTACTTGCAATGTTCTTTCAAAAATCTTTCCGCAAACACCCATGTTTTCCGGTCAAAGTCGCCGAACGAAACGTAATTGTCCGCATTAAAGCCGTGGGTTCCGCCCGTAATCAGATGAATCTCACAGTTTTCGTAAACCTCGGCGGCTTTTTTGCTATAGGTGTACGGAACCACAAAATCGGTCGTGCCGTGCACAATCAGCACATCACCCTTGTACGGCTTGATGTGTTCGTAAACATCGTAATCCAAAAGGGTGGTGATATACGGACTCAAAGAGCCTCGCGGCATCACTTTTGCATATTTTTGCACGGCGTCGGGAATGTTGAACGCCGGGTAAAAGAGAAGAAGTCCCTTGATACCGTCCGGATCATCGGCGGCGGTGAGTGCGGAAACAAGACCGCCCTGACTTGTGCCGAACAGGAATATGTTTTGCTTGTCAACAAAGTCAAGACCTTTTATCATTTGTAAGACAGCTTTTAAATCTTCGACTTCGGTGAAAACCGTCATGTCGTTTGGCTTCCCACTGCTTCGGCTTTCGGTACTGCCGCCGCAAAAGTCGAACGAATAGGCAACAAAGCCCATTTTTGCAATTCTTTCGCAGTAGGATTTCATCGAATCACTTGTCATATTGGCACTGTGGGAAAGAATGACGGCGGGCAGATTTTTCCCCGGATCAGTCGGTCGATAGAGATTGCCATAGATCGAAAGTCCGTCCCGTTCGGCATTCAGCTGTCTGACTTCGAATTGTCCTGTCGGTGCGGACGAAGTCGGCTCGCTTGCCTTTGAAGATGTTGAGGCTTCGGTGACGGCTGTTTCGGGTATGGCAGAGGTCTGCGGCTGTGTTGTCGTTTCGGGTCGCGACGCACTCGTGTTGGTTGCTGTTTCGGAAAAAGCGGATGCTTGTCCGGTTGTCTCTGCCGAACCTGAAAGCGCAACGTTTGCGGCGTCGTCATAAACCGAAGTGACAGACGGGTTTTCAGCAGTCTTACGGCCACAGGCGGAAAGGAGTACCGTAAACGATAACAAAACAGAAAGGGGAATACAGAGCTTTTTCATTTTGATTCCTTTACTTTGTGAAGAGAGAAGATGTCGATTTATGGTTGTTTCTGCTTCTCGAGCAGTCTTTGATAGCTTGCATCCATCGCGATTGCCCCGAGGGGAGCCGTAATCAGTATGGAGAGAACCGCAACGGACAAAACCATTTTTCCGCACGGCAGACCGAGCGAAAGCGGAACTGAGCCGATTGCCGCCTGTACGGTCGCTTTCGGTAAATAAGCGATAACGCAGTACAGTCTTTCCTTTCGGTTCAGGTTCGTTCCGGGCATACAAAGCCATACGCCGACCGAACGGAAAATCAGTCCTAAAAAAATCATCAACACGGCTCCGAGTCCGGCTTCGAGCGTGTAACGGATATCAACGGCGGAACCGACAAGAACGAACAAAATCACTTCCGCCGCAAGCCATAGCTTTCCGAATTTTTCTTTCAGTCGTTTTGTGACCTCGGGAACACTGCGCATCGCCAGGACGATTGCCATACTTATTATAGCAAGTAATCCGGAAACCGCAACATATTTTTCGAGTATTTCCTCGGCGGTAAGAAGCAAAAATGCCGCTGCCAGAACGATGATGACTTTCACGCTGTTTCGGACAAGATTTTTGTGGGCGTAACTTGTTTCGAAAAACCATGCCAGAAGAAAGCCGAAAGCAACACCGAGCAAAGTTCCCGTTACAATCGAAACCGGTATATTGACAAAATCAAGAAGACTGGCTTTTTCGCCCTGTGCCATCGCCGTGAACGACGTGAAAAGCACGATCACAAAAACATCGTCGAGAGAAGCACCGGCGAGGATCATCTGCGGAATGCTTTTTTGCGTTCCGTAATTTTTTTCAATCAGATCGACCATTCTCGGTACAACGACGGCAGGGGAGACGGCGCCCAATACGGCACCGATCAAAGCCCCTTCGGTCCGGTTTACGCCGAGCATTGGCGGAGCGAACAAAACGAAAGCAAGAATTTCAAACAACGCCGGCAAAAACGACAGAAGAACTGCGGGACGGCCGACTTTTTTCAAATCTTCAAGATTTAAAGAAAGCCCGGCTTTGATCAGAATAATGACCAAGGCCATTTTCCGAAGCTCGGACGAAATCGAGAGAATCGAAGGGTCGAGTAAGTCGAGAACAAACGGACCGAGCACAATGCCGGTGATAAGCATACCGATGATTCCGGGCAGCTTTATTTTTTTACAGATTGCCGAAAGACTCAGTCCGACAAGAAGAATAAGAGCAAGTGAAGTCAGCATAAATAATCCTCCTGAAAACGCAGAAAAGCCGATGCCGTCTGCGATAAAGAATCACAGAAGTCATCAGCTTGATAAGCGGTTTAGGTTTCCCAAGGGAGAACTTCATTCCCT
>JALEYA010000216.1 GCA_022779945.1 Oscillospiraceae bacterium
TTTCAGGAATATAGTTAAGGTCGGGCTGTGTTTATTCTCTCTTTTTCGCTTTTGCGGTTTATTTTTACCCATAAATCAAAACCTCCGCATACTCTCTTGATAAAGAATATGCGGAGGTTTGTTTCATTATTCAAAAAACTCAGTCTTCTTTTTTACTCTTCTTGTTTTTCTTCTTTTCTTCCTTAGCTTTTTCAGCTTCTGCTCTTGCCGCTTCGCGCTCTGCCTGAAGTCTGGCGTTGGCTGTATCGTTCGACTGAACAGCACCGCGAAGAATCTGAATCTTGCTACCGGCTGAACTCGATTCAATAATAAGATGGTTCTCTTTAACAGAAACAACACGACCGCAAATTCCGCCGATTGTTGTAATCTCATCTCCGACGTCAATGGCGCTTCTCATTTCCATTTCTTCTTTTTGTCTCTTCTTCTGCGGACGGATCATGACAAAATACATGATTGCAAACATACCGATCATAAGGAAAATCATGCTGTACGGACTGCTGCCCAAACCGCCTGATGCTGTCGCTGAACCTGTCGCTGCAAGAATAAAATTCATTTACTTGTCCTCCTAAGACTAAAATTAAATATCGGATACATTATACAGATATCCGCCTATTATTTCAAGTGTTTTGCTGATTTTTTTGCACTGTCATATTCTTGTGTCAAGAAGATCAACATATTTGTCTTTGAACAAATCGAACTCGTCATTTTCGATACTGTCACGGATTCGTTCCATAAGATTATTATAAAAATACAGATTGTGCATGACGCAAAGCCTCATTGCCAACATTTCTTTTGATTTAAACAGATGCCGGATATAGGCTCTGCTGAAACTCTTACAAGTCGGACAATCACACGAGTCATCAATCGGCGATAAATCTCTTTCGTATTTGGCATTGTTGATGTTGATAATACCGTTCCAAGTGAAAAGATGTCCGTGACGGGCGTTTCGGCTGGGCATAACGCAGTCAAACAGGTCTACTCCGCGGCTTACCGCTTCAAGAATATTGCCCGGCGTACCGACTCCCATCAGATATCTCGGCTTATTTTCCGGCATATACGGCTCAACAGCGGAAATGATGCGGTACATATCCTCTTTCGGCTCGCCGACAGCAAGCCCGCCGATGGCATAGCCATCAAGATCGAGTTTTGCAATCTGCTTCATGTTTTCAATGCGCAAATCATCAAAGGTACAGCCCTGGTTGATGCCGAATAAAAGCTGATCCGGATTGACAGTGTCCGGAAGACTGTTGAGTCTGTCCATTTCCGCTTTACATCTTTCAAGCCAGCGAACCGTTCTCTCACAAGACATCTTCGCATAGTCGTATTTTGCCGGATTTTCGACGCATTCATCAAAAGCCATGGCAATCGTTGAACCAAGATTAGATTGTATTCTCATGCTTTCTTCGGGTCCCATAAAAATACGTCTGCCGTCAACGTGAGACGCAAAGGTAACACCTTCTTCTTTAATATGGCGTAGCTTGGCAAGTGAAAACACCTGAAACCCGCCGCTGTCGGTCAGAATCGGACCGCTCCAATTGGTAAACTTATGAAGCCCGTCGAGATCTTTAATCAGTTCATCACCGGGCCTTACATGAAGATGATAGGTATTGCAAAGCATTACCTGACATCGGATTTCCTTTAAATCAATCGTAGAAAGCGCACCCTTTATCGCGGCACTTGTTGCAACATTCATAAAAGCAGGCGTCTGCACCGTGCCGTGAACAGTTTTAAATTCACAGCGCCTTGCCCTACCCTGTTTTTTTAATACAGTCAGCATATTGTCACCTCAGAAAAGCAGCGTCGCCGAAAGAGAAAAATCTGTATTTTTCTTCAACAGCTTTTTTGTAAAAGTTCATGGTGTTCTCGTATCCACAAAAAGCACTGACAAGCATAATGAGCGTGCTCTCAGGCAAATGAAAATTCGTGATCAGACCATCAATGCACTTGAATTCATATCCCGGATAGATAAAAATATCCGTCCACCCCTCAGCTTCCTCTATTTTCTCCTTAAAGGTTGCAACAGATTCAAGCGTACGGCAACTTGTCGTCCCGACAGCGATAACTCGTTTATGATTCTCATGGGTTTCATTGATCAGCTCTGCCGTTTCCTTAGGTAACCAATAATGCTCGGAATGCATAGTATGCTGTGTGATATCGTCCGTCTTGACGGGTCTGAACGTCCCCAATCCGACGTGAAGCGTAACACGGCCAACCCGGATTCCTTTCGCCTTAATTTTTTCAAGCAGTTCGTCCGTAAAATGAAGGCCGGCAGTCGGAGCGGCAGCAGAACCGATGTTTTTGGAATATACCGTCTGATACCGTTCGGAATCCTCAAGCTTTTCGGTAATATAGGGCGGTAACGGCATCTGTCCGATTCTGTCAAGAATCTCATAAAAATTTCCGCTGTATTCAAAATGAATCAGTCTGTTGCCGTTTTCAAGTACATTTACCACTTCAGCTTTTAAAAGGTCGTCGGAAAACGAAAAACGAGTTCCTTTTTTGGCTCTTTTTCCGGGACCTGCAATTGACTCCCAGACATCGTCACCTTTATTGTTCAGCAACAGGAACTCAACAACAGCACCGGTTTCTTCCTTAATACCGTAAATTCTTGCCGGCAAAACCCTTGTATCATTTACAACAAGACAGTCGCCCGGTTCCAGATAATCAATTACATCATAAAAATGACGATGCTCAATCTCACCCGTTTTCCGGTCTACAACCATAAGTCTTGAATGATCTCTCGGTTCAACGGGGTGTTGTGCAATCAGTTCTTCAGGCAGTTCATAATAAAAATCGGATTTTTTCATATATTTGGGTCCTTTCAAAAGCCAAAAAGTGATTGACTTACCTTAAAATAAGTGATATTATATAAAACAACTTGTATATTATAGTGCAATTTGCCGAAATAAGCAACAGTTTATCGGGAATTTCATGATGAAACTGTGATTTATTCGTATAAAATGAGGTGGTATTAATGAAAAAGTACAATGTAGGAATCATCGGAGCAACCGGAATGGTCGGTCAACGCTTTGCAACTTTACTTGCTGATCATCCGTGGTTTGATGTCAAAGTAGTAGCCGCAAGTCCCCGTTCCGCCGGTCTGACGTACAAGGAAGCTGTTGAGAAAAAATGGGCCATGACTTCACCGATACCCGAAAAAATCGGTGAACTTATCGTCAAAAACGCAACAGCCGACATTGCAGAAATCGCTTCTCAGGTCGACTTTGTTTTCTGCGCGGTTGACATGAAGAAAGACGAAATCAAAGCCCTTGAAGAAGCGTATGCCAAGGCAGAATGTCCCGTCATTTCCAACAACAGCGCACACAGACATACACCTGACGTTCCGATGGTGATTCCCGAAATCAACGCCGACCATATCAAGGTCATTGAAGCACAGAGAAAACGTCTCGGCACAAAGCGTGGCTTTATTGCCGTTAAATCCAACTGCTCCCTTCAAAGCTATGTTCCGGCTATTTATCCGCTCGACAAAAAGTTCGGCATAAAAGAAGTTCTTGTCTGCACATATCAGGCAATTTCCGGTGCCGGAAAGACCTTCGAAACCTGGCCGGAAATGGTGGATAACGTTATTCCGTTCATCGGCGGCGAAGAGGAAAAAAGCGAAAAAGAACCGCTCAAGATCTGGGGCAAACTCGAGAACGGCGAAATCGTTCCGGCTTCCTCCCCTGCTTTTACCGCTCAGTGCATCAGAGTACCGATCTCCGACGGTCATATGGGTGCTGTTTTCATGCGCTTTGAGGACGGTAAAAAACCGACAAAGGAAGAAATCATCAACGAATGGAACAACTATGCAGGCAGAGCACAGGAGCTTGCGCTTCCGAGTGCGCCGAAGCAGTTTTTACATTACTTTACGGAGGATAATATGCCTCAGACAAAGCTTCACAGAAATCTTGAGGGCGGAATGGCTGTTTCCGTCGGAAGACTTCGTGAAGATACACAATATGATTATAAATTTGTCTGCCTTTCTCACAACACGTTGAGAGGCGCTGCCGGCGGCGGTGTTCTTCTTGCCGAGCTTTTGTGTGCGGAAGGCTACATGGATTAAAGGAAGGTGTTCTATGGCTCCCCTCTTTATCGGAAGCGCAGTCGCCTTGGTGACTCCGTTTGATAAGGACGGTAAAATCAATTATTCATTGTTTAAAAAGCTCATAGAATTTCAAATTGCAAATAATACAGATGCTGTTGTTATCTGCGGAACTACAGGTGAAGGCTCAACACTTACGGTCGACGAAAGATTAAGTTTATTCCAAACTGCTGTTGATACGGTAAGAGGACGTGTGCCTGTCATTTGTGGAACCGGGAGCAACAGCACTTCTTTTTCCGTGGAGTTTGCAAAAAAGGCCGAAAAATATGATGTAGACGCTCATCTGATCGTCACACCGTATTACAACAAAACCAGCCAGAAAGGGCTGATTTCGCATTATTACACGATTGCCGAGCAACTTCAGAAACCCGTAATCGTATATAATGTTCCCTCACGAACCGGCATGAATGTTGAACCGGATACATACAAGGCTTTGGCTCAGCATGAGAACATTGTTGCCGTAAAAGAAGCGGACACAAACATATCAAAGCTTATCAAATCCCTTGTCCTATGTGACGGCAAACTTGACTTTTATGTCGGAAATGACGATCTGATCTCGGTTGCCATGTCGCTGGGCTGCAAAGGTGTTATTTCTGTCCTATCGAATGTTCTGCCGGCTTACACACATGAAATGACGCTTGCCGGAATCGACGGTAACAGCAGAAAATGCGCAAAAATGCAAAAAAATATCATGTCGCTGATTGAATGTATGTTCCTTGACATCAATCCGATTATGGTCAAAGAAATCATGAATCAGATGGGTGTTGGAGTCGGAACATGCAGAATGCCGCTTGGTAAATGTGATGAAAAATACCTTGAAATAGTGAAAGCAGAAATCAAAAAGCTTTCAGAGAGTAACCGTCAGCCTCAACTTTAATCGACCGGAAAATTCACTGGAAAGCAGAAAACAGTCAGTCCTTCACTCTCGGAAAGGGCTGACTGTTTCTAAGTTACAGTCGTTTATATCCGGATTTGATCCGAGAAGTATATTATGCACAAGTTGTCTGATTTCAAGCGTCAACGAGCAGGCTCTTAGCTTAACAAGTGCATCGCATACGCCCATAACAAGACCGTAATACGAGGTTTCCTCACCATGTCTGACAATTCCGCCGTCAAAAAATGAAAGCAAAATCTCATGAACAAATTCCATAACAGGCTTATCTTTAAAATCAAGCACATCCGAATAACGGATCGAATCCGCAAGACCGAGAATCTTCAGCTTTTTATAAAGACCAAGAGCCGTCTCATTTTTGATATATTTTGCGAAAAGACGAGCCAACGGATAAAGCGCGGCAAATTGTTCACCGTTTAATTGCAAAGCAGTCAATCGGTCACAAAATTCGTATTTACTGATTTCGGCACCGTCAAGAACACGGTCAACGAGGGCGTAAATTTTATTTCTCAGATAAACCCTTGCATTATAACGCTTCCCGTCAAAATCAAATATAACAACAAAATCCGTCTTAATTGTACGTCCATTCTCGCCTATCTCAACATTCACACTAGGCGCCGGATAACCGCAAAGCGAACCGACATTAATTTCTGTAATAGTGTTGCCTTTGTCGGAGGTAAAGGTGTCGATCCGCTGAATATGCGAATGACCGACAAACATATACCGAAGTCCGGCGTCAGCAAGCCGTGAGGCGACGTATTCTCTGTCCCCGACACAGGTTGAGCCACCTGTTACCAGCGGGTGTACATGGGCAACAAGAAGATGATGTTCCATGCCGATCACAATTTTTCCGTCATCTTTCGCTTTTTTGATTTGTCCTTCAATCCACTTGAAATGATCTTCCTTAAAACCTGCCCTGCCCTTTCCGTTCTGGTCGTCATTGAGGGCAAGGAGGCGCACTTTTTCGCCGATATCGACCGTATAAGAGCAGGTGCCGAGATGTGTAATATACTCGCTTGCCGCTTGTTTTGAGCCAAAATCATAGTAAAAATCCCGCAGTTCTTCATGCCTTACAGTCGAAACATCGTGATAAACGGCATTTCCGCTGTATTTTCTCGGGTTTTCGTCACAGCACCAATCATGTGTTGCCGTGATAACATATACCGGCTTATACTTTTGCAAATCATAAAGCTTTTCTCTGAACTCTTCATGACTCGCCTTTTCGCCGTCATTTGTCAGATCGCCGATTATCATGACCGCGTCCGTATCACTTTTCTTTATTTTCGAAAAAGCGGCATCAATGATGCCGCCGGTTTCGTTCAAACATTTTTGGTCTGAGCCGCTTCTCAGGTCGTATGCACGACCATCAGCGGAAAGTGTTCTTGAAAAGTGATGTGTATCGGCGATGAAAGTAAGTTTTGTCACTTCCGTTTTCATCTTATACCTCCGCTTTTGCTTCTTTTTCGTGTTCTTTATTATCTTCGGCAATAGCCGCGCGTCTTTCCATAATTTCAGCCATCATCTTTCTGTGAGACTCGCCAGTGATGTTATAGAAATGCATCGGAATGAGCATAAGAAGATATCCGACAGCCGGAACGATCGTAGTCATCAGGAACAACGCTTTATTGGTTGCTGCATTCTGAACAATAGAGCCTTCCTCATGAGCCTGATATCCGGTGAGACCGAGAACCCAAAGACCGATAGATGACGAGAAGGTGTTTTCAATTTTACCGGTAAAAGACATAATGGAAAGCATAATACCTTCAACACGGTTGCCGGTTTTCCATTCGATATAGTCAACCGTTTCCGCTTCCATTTCCTTTTGCATAAGGTTCTTGAATTCCATCGGAATAGCAGAAAGACCGGTAAAAATAACGATGATGATGCCAGTAAGAAGGGATACGGCTGTTCCGGATTCTTTATGGATAAGTCCCGAATATGTAAGCGCCGCAAACAGAAGATTGATACCGATAGCTGCTAAACAGCACACCTGATAAAACTTTCTCGAGTCAGCCTTTTTACCGAGCTTTTCGACGATTTTGGGAACGAGCAGACCGGCAAGAAGGAAGCCCGGGAACTTAACAATATCAATGAAAATATTATACTTTCTCGTGAACATGAGGTCAGATACAAAGTATGCGGAAACCTGTTCGGGAATCTTACAAAGAACAAAGAAAATATTTCCGAGGAAAAGCATAAGAAGCGGACGGTTCTTGAAAAGAAGCTTGAAACAATCCTTAACTGACGGGGGATCTTCCTTATGCTCAGCCCTCTCTCTTGTGTTTGCGTATGTAAATCTTGTCAAAACAACAATACATACGGCGGAAACAATTGCCGAAGTCAGATAGGACTGTGCTGTATGATTCTTAAAGTAAGGCAAAAATGAAGCACCGGCAACGAAAGCCATCGGTAGTGCACCGAGAATTGAGCGGACAATGGAACTGATACCGAAAAGCTTGGTTCTTTCTATACCGCTCGGTGTGATGGAAAAAGCGAGAGCTCCCATCGGAATATCAAAAGCGGTATAAGTTACGTCAAGTCCGACAAAAAGGATCGTTGTATAAAGAATATTGAGCCAGGCGGGCGCATTGGACGAACCGATGAAGAACAGAACCATAACAAGAGAAACGAACCACGGTGCCCACTTGATATACGGTCGCATCTGGCCGTTTTTCGTTCTGGTCTTATCCACAATAACGCCCATGACCGGGTCGTTGATAGCATCGAAAATTCCGCAGAAGAATCTGATTTTAGACGCAACACCCATCGGGTCATTGAGCTTCTTAAAAAGTACGTTTGTTAAAAAGAAGTTGATATACTTTGAGCTTGTCATGCTCGTGTTCATGCCCTGAGCGCCTCGTCCCATAGCATAAGAAATGGTTTCTTTCCAGGTAAGTACCGTCTCTTCTCCAACATCTTTTTTGATGATCTTACTGTTAAGAAATTCATTTACTTTGCTCATAAAAGCTTCCTCTCATTTGATTTTTGTAATGTTTTGTCCTTTGACAAGATAGACATTTTTGCTGATATCCATCATTGCCCTGTCATTTTCGGAATCGGTATAGAAATTATCGATTTCAGCGTCGGGATATCTTTCTTTAAAAAGCTTAACCTTGTTTTCGAGAAAACAAAGAGACGTAAATTTGCCGGTATTTTTGTCAACTGAGGACGTGATATGATTTTTGTAGCCTTGCCTTTTTGCAATCTCTTCAAAAATAAAGTCCGTCGTTCCCGTTACAAAAACATCGTCATCCTTCCGTATTTTTTCGTAAAACGGTTTAATCTTTTTTTCATGTTTATCCCAAAACTTGACAGTATCCTCTTCGAGCGTCTTAATGTTGACGAAATACCCTTCCAAAAACGATGAATAGGCTTCAACCGCCTGTTCGACAGTAAACAGATGCAAACTGTCTCTCAGCCAGATAAATAAAAGCTTCGGTATGTATTTCCATATTTTTACATCATGAAAAACATAATATATAATGAAATCCACAAGCGTTTCACCGTCATAAACGGTATTATCAAAGTCATAAACGTTCATTTTGACACCCTGTAACAATATTAATATAATTATACAAGGGCTTCAAACGAAAGTCAAGGAAAAGCAACCTTTTACCGTTTTTTATCTGTTTTATGACATAAAATCCAAAAAAATAAGTGCTGCCTTTCAGTGACAGCACTTATGTAAATTGCTTATATTCGGTTAATTTGCTCTCTCCTTGAGCTTCATCAGAACGCCGCCGAGGGCACCGCCGCATACCGAGCAGGCGACAGCTTCAACAATGCTGTTTACCCCGGCAAAAAGGAAGAAGAAAATAAACATATTCTGTGCACCGAGAGAAGCCGCCACCGACTGTATATACTCGGTTCTTCCGAAGAAAAGAATCAGCAGACCGACAAATCCGATTGTGTTGATCAGTGAAGCGCAAAGAAAAGAAATCAGTGCACTGATATTTGCGTTAAGCTTTGTTTTGCTCAGCGCTTCAAAAATCCATGTTCCGAAAAAGCCAACCGCCAGTCTCGGGAGCAAACAAACCAGAAAAGTAAGAATCGGATTGATTTCAAGCAGTGCCGCACCGAAAGGGCTCATACCAAAGCATTGCGCAAAGCTTGTAAGACCGAATACGGCACCTAAAAGCAAGCCTCCGCTCTTACCTAACAGTAATCCGCCGACGGCTACCGGAATGGTAAGAAGTGTGATTTCGATAACACCGACTTTAATGTATCCGATGCTTGTAAAGGTCATAATAACTATAATAGCAATAAAAATGGCTGCAAGGCAAAGCTTGAATAGTTTTTTCTGATTTTCTCGATTCATAATTGATACCTCTTTTAAAAAATGCCGACAGCGGAAAAACTGCCGGCTCTTTTGATTTAGTGTTTGTTTCTTCTGCTGTCTCTGCGTCCGCCGTCATGTCTCGGTCTTCTTGGGGTTTCCTCGCCGTCATCTTCGGGAGTGAGTCCTTCGATTTCGATAAGGGCGTCACGACGTGAAAGATTGATTCTGCCCTGATCATCAATTTCGATGACTTTAACGATAACCTCGTCGCCGACATTTACGCAGTCCTCAACCTTTTCCACTCTCTTCACATCAAGCTTGCTGATGTGAACAAGGCCTTCCTTACCCGGAGCAATTTCAACAAATGCACCGAATGACATAAGTCTTGTGACCACACCGCGGAAAATTGAGCCGATTTCCGGATCCTTGGCAATTGTTTCGATGATGGTGATAGCACGCTGAGCATCGTCAATATTGACAGAGGAAACAAAAACGCTTCCGTCCTCTTCAACATCAACCTTGCAGTTGCATTCTGCACAGATCTTCTGAATAACTTTACCCTGCTTGCCGATAACGTCAGCAATCTTTTCAACGTCAATCTTAGTTGTAAGCATTTTCGGTGCATACTTCGAAAGTTCTTTTCTCGGCTCGGGAATACAGGGAAGAATAACTTCGTCAATAATCTTACAGCGGGCAATGTAAGTCTTTTCAAGAGCTTCTTTGATGATTGCCGGAGTAAGGCCGTGAACCTTGAGATCCATCTGAATGGCAGTGATGCCCTTCTTTGTACCGGCAACCTTGAAGTCCATGTCGCCGAAGAAATCTTCAAGTCCCTGAATGTCAACCATTGTCATGAAGCGGTCACCTTCGGTAATAAGACCGCAGGAAATACCGGCAACGGGAGCTTTGATCGGAACGCCGGCGGCCATAAGCGAAAGCGTAGAGCCGCAAACGGAAGCCTGTGAAGTGGAACCGTTCGAGGAAAGAACTTCGGATACAAGACGGATCGTATACGGGAACTCCTCTACAGACGGGATAACAGGTACAAGCGCTCTTTCGGCAAGTGCGCCGTGACCGATTTCACGTCTGCCCGGTCCTCTTGACGGTCTTGTTTCGCCGACAGAATAGGACGGGAAATTGTAGTGATGAATATATCTCTTATTGTCTTCATTGTCAAGACCGTCGAGAAGCTGAGCATCACTCATAGAACCGAGGGTTGTTACGGTAAGAACCTGAGTCTGACCTCTTGTGAACATTCCCGAACCGTGTACGCGGCTCAAAAGGTCAACTTCGGCATTAAGCGGACGCATATCATCAATACCTCTGCCGTCTACACGCTTGTTTTCGTCAAGCAACCAACGGCGAACTACGAATTTCTGAAGCTTATACAGGCACTCGTCAATCTTGGCAGGGTCGGTATCTTCATATTCAGCATCGAATTTATCGTGTACCTTTTCATAAACGGGCTTGAGTCTCTCATCCCGGATTCTCTTGTCTTCCGTATCGAGAGCAGCTTTTACATCGTCAATTGCAAATTCTTTGATTGCTTCAAACATCGCGGGGTCGGGATCCTGAGACTCGAACGGAATCTTTTCCTTACCGATTTCAGCCTGAAT
>JALEYA010000020.1 GCA_022779945.1 Oscillospiraceae bacterium
GCGCTTGCCTGTACGGACGCCGTGTGCACGATGCCCGTTTTCCGTCCGCTGATCGGAATGGACAAGGAAGAAATCGTCACCATCGCAAGAAAAATCGACACGTTCGAAACCTCGCTTCTCCCCTACGAGGACTGCTGTACGGTCTTTACGCCGAAGCATCCGAGAACGAGACCCGAACTCGAATACATTATAAAAGCCGAAGCGGCGTTTGACTTTGCGCCGCTTATCGAAAAGGCAATTAACGATACAAGATACGAATCCGTAGACTGATTTTAAGAAAGGAAGAAACACCGATGAAATGTGAGCTGATCTCGGTCGGAACCGAAATTCTGTTGGGCGATATTGTCAACACCAATGCGCAGTATCTTGCCCGTCGCCTTGCGGACAACGGTATCAGCGTCATGTTTCAGCATACCGTCGGCGACAACGAGCAACGATTACTCGATACGCTTGACCTCGCTTTTGAAAAGAGTGACATGGTTATCACGACCGGAGGACTCGGACCGACACCCGATGATCTTACCAAAGAGGTCTGCGCCGGGTATTTCGGCATTCCTCTTGTCGAAGACAAAAAAAGCCTTTCAAAAATCAAAGACTATTTTAAATCCAAAAAACTCACCATGCCGTCGTCAAACCGGAAGCAGGCGCTGATGCCGAAGGACAGCATCATTCTCGAAAACAAAAACGGTACAGCGCCCGGCTGTATCATGGAAAAGGACGGAAAAATCATCATCGTGCTTCCCGGCCCTCCGGGGGAAATGAAGCCGATGTTCGAAGACGGCGTTGTACCGTATATCAAGAAATTTTCCGACGGTGTAATCAAGTCACATAATATCCGAACCTTCGGTATCGGCGAAAGTGCTATGGCGCAAAAGGTCGGAGACTTGCTCGATATGAGTAACCCCACCGTTGCTCCGTACGCAAAAAGCGCAGAGGCTCTTTTACGGGTCACCGCCAAAGCCGGAAGCGAAGAGGAAGCCGAAGCGCTTTTAAAGCCCGTTGTTGAAGAAATTCAAAACCGACTTGACGGCTATGTTTACGGAATCGACAGCGAAAGCATCGAAGAAGCGACGGTTGAACTTCTCAAGCAAAAAGGTCTGATAGTTGCCACTGCCGAATCGTGCACGGCGGGTCTTGTTTCAAAGAGACTGACCGACATTTCCGGCTCGTCCGCCGTTTTCACCTGCGGTGTGACGGCCTACGCAAACGAAATCAAAGAAAAAGTGCTCGGTGTCAGGAAAGAGCATCTTCAGAAATACGGAGCCGTAAGCGAGGTTGTCGCCGCCGAAATGGCTATCGGTGCCGTCCGTCTTTCGGGCGCCGATGCGGCGGTTTCCGTCACGGGAATCGCAGGACCTTTAAGCGACAGCACGGAAAAGCCCGTCGGACTCGTTTACTTAGCTCTTTCCGACGGAAAAAAAGTGAAAGTCACCGAACTTCATTTACGACAGTCGGGCGACTCTTGCCGTGAATACAACCGCACCGCAAGTGCCTCTAACGCAATCAACCTCCTTCGGCTGTTTGCTCTGTCCTATCCCGAAATGCCCGGGGGCAGCACGGACGCCGAAGAATATATCAGTAATTTTTAAAGGAAGCAAAGCATGAAGAATATTTACGAAGACGGTAACGACCGCAGCAACATGGAAGACATCGGAAGCGGAAGCGCTCCTCTTTCAGACGACGCGAACGCAAAACCGAATCATCTGCCGCCGCAAAACAGTGACAGTCTCTTCGTCAAGGCGGCAAAAAGCCCTCAACCGGCTTCATCTCAGCCGACAAATCCCGGCGCGGCCGTGCCGAATCTGACACCCGAGCAAATTGCGGCTCTTTTCGGCCAGTTCCTGTCTCAGATATCGGCCAATAATCCGCCTGCCGCCGCGGCTCAGCCTGCTCCGACGGGCAATGAACCCGCTTCATCCGTTCCGCCGCAGCCCAACAACACCGGCAAGCGAATCCTTTATCAGAGCGAGGACTTCGACGAAAAAGGCGCACCGCAAGGCACCGAACGGTTTCTTCTTTCCGAAAGTGATCCGGAAGAGGAAAGGAAAAAGAGCTTTTATGACGACGATGAGCTTTTCGATGTCGAAAACCAGACCGTGCTGCGGACACCGTCAGCGGTTAAAATGACGGATTTCGGCGACAGCTTCAGCGTTGCCGAGGTGGATATCGCAAGCGACGACCTTCCGAGTCTGCCGGATCAGGCTTCTTCCAGACCGAAGCCGCCGACACCGCCTGTTGTCCGTCACGGTACAACAGAACCGTCAAGAACACCGTCGGGAAGCGCTTTTGCTCCCCCGATCCGACAATCCGGCGGACAAAAAGGATCGTCCAATCCGATTTATCCGACACAGCCGCAGGTCGTCAGACCTTCATACAGTCAGCCGGTGAATAACGACGCGTACAACCGTCCGAGCTTCACCTCGACCGATATTGATGACGACGGAAAGCCGGAAAAGAAAAAGAAAAAGCCGTCGGACGTAATCCGCATTGTTGTATTGATCCTTTCTCTTATTGCAATCGTTGTTGCAAGCGGTGTACTGATTAAGGAATATAAGCTTCATAAAGATAATCAGGATCTGGAAGCCGAAATTTCGAACCTGATTATTACCGAGCCCGAAACGACGACCAAGAAAGCCGAAAAAACCACCAAGAAAAAGAACACCGAAAAAACAACGGCTGCCCAGAAAACGACCAAGACCACAACAACCGCCGCGCCGACAACCACAAAGCCGTTGACGCCGGAGGAACAGTGGGCACAGATCAAAGCGGAATACCCGAACGTTGTCTTTCCGCCGAATCTTCAGCTGAAATATGCGAAGCTTTATGCCACCAATCAGGATTTTGTCGGCTATCTCAGCGCGGAGGGTGTAGGTCTGAATCTCCCTGTCGTACAGACAACGGACGACGAAAAATATCTGAAAAAGAACTTTTACGGAAGAACCACAAAATACGGCTGTCCGTTTGTGACGCATCTGAACAACATAGAAACCCTGGACACGAATACTGTTATTTTCGGTCACCACATGAACGACGGAACGGTGTTCGGTGCGCTTGATAAATATAAAACCATCGACGGCTTTAAAAAAGCCCCGGTCATCACGTTCAACACGCTTTATCATGACTACAAATGGAAGGTGATTGCCGCTTTTGTCACAAACGCATATGAAAAGGACGACAACGGCTTTGTTTTCCGCTATTATTTCACGTCTCTTTCAACGGAGGAAAGATACGCCGCATATCTCAACGAGCTTGCCCAGCGTTCTCTTTACGACACAGGCGTTGATGTTCTGCCGTCGGATAAGATTCTGACTCTTTCCACCTGTTCACATGAATTTGAAGACGCAAGATTTGTTGTTGTCGCAAGACTTCTGCGTACAGGTGAAAGTGAAGAGGTTGACGTAAGCCGTGCATCTGTCAACAGCAACCCGAGATATCCCCAGGCATATTACGACAAGAAAAAGAAAAAAAATCCTTACGCCAATGCCTCACAGTGGCAGGTCGGTTAATTCGTTTCAAGACCTGTTGCCTGTAAACTATAAAGAAAGGACGGAACAGAACGGACACTACACGATATTATGCCGTCTGTTCACGGGATGATAATATGATTAGACTTTTGACGCTTGAAAATCTGTCAGCGTTTTCAACGGACGCGGTATATAAAATATGCCTGGCGCTGGAACGCTTTTCCATGACAGATGAAAACATTCTCAGTTATCCGACGGAAGACGCGTTGTTTTATGCCGTTGATACGTACCTGAGCGCCGGAGACGAGGTCATTGTGGCGGCCGAGCCGTCAAACTATAACTCAATGAAAAAGGATCTTTTGTCCTCACTTTCGATGTCCTCATACTCCTGCCCGGAAATTGCCCAGCGTATCGCTATGTCCTCGGACGAACAGGACAACCAGTTCGATATGCAGGCAATGTGCACGATTGCGGAAAACAGCGTTTATCTTTTAAGCACGGACGGACTGTACAGCGGCTTTTCCGTTAATGCCTTAAACGGCCGGCTGACTTATTTGCCGCTTGACTTTTCAAGACTTGACGATATTCTTTTAAGCTTCATTGATCAATGTCTTGACCCGAAGCCGTCGGAACCGGAAGTTGTTGAACCGGACGAGGAGTACGAAACTCCGCAGCCCGATCAGCCGGAAAATCCCTATGATTTTTCCGAACCGGTCAGCAAGATGGTCTATTCGCTCATGCAGCTTGACAGACGGCTTGCCATCGCAACGGGCGAAGCGACCATGTGGATCTATAATCTTTATGACAAGATCGACGGACTCAGCGATGTGGTGAACTTCGTTGAAGTGATTGACGAGCCGGAGCCGGAGGAGGATGCCGGCGACGCCGCCGGACAGGATACGGCACAAGCCGAAGAATCCGCAGACAGCACCGATACGGACGATATGCCGTCAGAGGAAGAGTCCGAGCCAAAGGAAGAATCCGGCGCAGAAAAGGAAAAAGAGAGTATTTCCGCCAAAACCATCCGCTTTGCAAGAGAGGCGATGCGCAACACCGACAGTGATTTCGGCGCCGCCATTTCCGACGTTTATACAAGCGAAAATGAGGACGGAACCACCAATTACTTCGCATTCGTCGCAATCGCCGATCAAAAAGGCGCAAAGGCAAAGAAAATCAACACGGTCAGCTACGAAGACGCTCAGCTTCTGCTTCCGCATTGTGTCACCGTCCTCTCCGAAACGGTGTGTCAGAAGGTTGACGCAATTTCCACGGCTCTTTCTCTTGACGATGAGAATGCTTCGGGCGGTGAAAAAGGCGAGGAAAAGAAGCTTTCAAAGGGCATGATTGCCTTTGCCGTGATTATTTTTGCCGTGGCGATTATCAGTCCGATCATTATTCTGACCAGTATTGCCTCCGGCGGACGGTCAAACGGCAACACAACCACAACGCTTCCGTTCAATCAGGTTCTTCTTCCGACCGATCAGACAACGGTTGCCGATATTTTCGGCACAACCGTACAATCGTCGGATATGTTCGGAACCTCACCCTCCGGTCAGACCCCGACCGCGGGAACCTCGGATGCCATTTTCGCTCCGGCGGCGGAACCCACAGCGGCGGATATTTCGGTCGCAACAACGGCACCGGTCGTCTCTTCAACCAAGGGTACGTTTACGTTTTATGTTTTCGGCTACGGTCACGGCGTCGGACTCAGCCAGACGGGCGCCAATGCGCTTGCCGCACAGGGAAAGAGCTTTGCGGAAATTCTTGCCAACTACTATTATGGTGCAATTCTTGTCAGCGGCGACACCTATCCCGAAAAGATCAACTATAAGGGAACCGACTATTCAACAAGAGATTTCCTTGCCGGAACGCTTTATGCCGAAATGGGCGACAGCTTCAATCATGAGGCGCTCAAGGCGCAGGCAATTGCAATTTACACCTTTGCAAAGTATTATCAATATAAGGTCGGTGAAAGCGGCGTTGCGTTTAAAACCGGCGCATCTCAGAAAATGTATGAGGTCGTCGATGAAATCATTAAAAACGGTTTTTATATCGCAGCTAACGCACAGGGCGAAACCGCACTGACGCCGTTCCATGCAACAAGCGCAGGCAAGACCACTTCATACCGGAACGTCTGGGGCAGTGAAACCGACGGCGTTGAGCTTACTTACCTTGCCGGCGGAAGACCGAGTCCCGACGAAAGCAGTGTCAAGGATTTCAAAACCGTTGTGACCATGACAAGTGACGAATTCAAGTCCCTTGCCGAATCAAAAGGTCTCGGCATTTCCTGCAGCGGTGACCCTGCGACATGGATTTCGATTATTTCACACGATACTGCCATCAACGAAAGCATCGGTTATGTTTCGTCGATCAATGTCGGCGGTGTAATCATGAGCGGAAACAAATTCCGGACAAGTGTTATGGACGGACGTCTTCGTTCCCACTGCTTCACGGTTGTCTATACACCGTCCGCATCATAAAACAAGTCAAAGTCAGTATGCCGACGGCTTGACAACGCTCACGTCATGCGGTATACTGTCAAAGATAAATAAGTCTAAAGAAAAGGAGTCATTATTATGCCTTTAGTTACAACGAAAAAAATGTTTGAAGACGCTTACAAGGGCGGCTATGCCATCGGCGCTTTCAACGTAAACAACATGGAAATTATCCAGGGTATCACAGAAGCGGCAAAGAAGCTCAACGCTCCCCTGATTCTTCAGGTTTCCAAAGGCGCAAGAGCCTATGCCAACCACACATACCTTGTAAAGCTTGTTGAAGCGGCCGAAAAGGAAACCGGTCTTCCGATCGCACTTCACCTTGACCACGGTCCGGATTTCGAGACCTGCAAAAGCTGCATTGACGGCGGCTTTACCTCCGTTATGATCGACGGATCTCATCTTCCGTATGAAGAAAACGTTGCTCTTACCAAGAAGGTCGTTGACTACGCACACGCGCACGGCGTGGTTGTTGAAGGTGAGCTCGGTCAGCTGGCCGGTATCGAAGACGACGTTAACGTTTCAGCCGAAAATGCACACTTTACGGATCCCGAGCAGGTTTATGACTTTGTAACACGCACCGGCGTTGATTCCCTTGCCATCGCTATCGGCACAAGCCACGGTGCATACAAATTCAAGCCCGGCCAGAAGCCGCAGCTTCGTTTCGACATTCTTGAAGAAGTATCCAAGAAGCTTCCCGGCTTCCCGATCGTTCTTCACGGCGCAAGCTCGGTTATTCCCGAATTTGTTGAACAGATCAATCAGTACGGCGGAAAGATGCCGGACGCTATCGGTATCCCCGAAGATATGCTTCGTCAGGCGGCTACCATGGCTGTTTGCAAGATCAACATCGACTCCGACCTTCGTCTTGCCATGACGGCCGCGATCAGAAAGCATTTCGCCGAGCATCCGGATCACTTCGATCCCCGTCAGTATCTCAAGCCCGCAAGAGAAGCGATCGAGGGCATGGTTGAGCACAAGATCAACACCGTTCTCGGCTGCGCAGGCAAAGCGTAAATTGAAATAAGAATAACAAATATGTCCCGGTCAGCTTGCAGTGAGTTGACCGGGTGTTTTTGTTGCGGACGGTTTGTTCTTTTCTGCTTCTGACGTGTAAATTTTTAAGGCGACTCCAATGCCGGGGTTCACGGTGCTTGATTGAAAGCTGACAACCCGAGCCGGTCGCAAGGCGACTCCAATGCCGGGGTGCACAGTGCTTGCTTGGAAGTTGACAGCCCGAGCCGGTCGCAAGGCGACTCCAATGCCGGATGTCACGGTACTTAATTGTAAGCTGAGTGCCCGAGACGTGAGCTGAGCGATAAATTTGAGTTTGTCGGGATAAAAGCCGTCCCCTTTGGGGAAGGTGGCGGCGAAGCCGTCGGAAGGGGTTCTGACCTCCACCGCTCTGTTCATCTTATCAATCGGTCAGTCGGTTCTCTTCTGCTATGAC
>JALEYA010000233.1 GCA_022779945.1 Oscillospiraceae bacterium
AAATTCTTGCCGATATGCGTTATCGGTCAAATATCTATCCTGTTTTAGGTGAGCACGAATATTTTGCCAAAAAGCTTCTGCCCGTCTTTGAGGACGCAGACTCCAAAGAGGAATGTGAGTCGCTTCTGACGGACGAAACAAAAGGATTGTATGACCTTTGGATGATGTCGTGCGGCGAGCCGACGCTTGAGGGCTTTTTGAACCTTTCGGGGGAGGACAGGGAAAGCATCATCGACTACCTCGGAGAATTTGAGCCTTATGAGCAGGTCGAAGCGGCAGGAAGAAGCTACGTTCTGGTTCACGCAGGCATCAACGGATTTGATCCGCAAAAAGCACTTGATGATTATGAAGAACAGGACTTTATATCGAAGCCGTCGGATTTATCAAAGGTTTATTTTAAAAACAGCTTTCTTGTTTCCGGTCACATACCGACCGCGGATTTATCAAAAGATGGAAAAGCAAGGGTGATTTCCAAAAACCATCAGCTTCGCATTGACTGCGGCGCTTATGAGGGCGGAAAGCTTGCTGCCGTCTGCCTGGACACGTTAAAAGTGTACTATGTGTAAAAGTTTGTTAAAGTATGGACAAATTTTGAAAACCGTATTGACTTTTTGTGTCAAATGGCGGACAATAAGGAAGCAAAGGAGGAGATACCCATGAAGAAAACCAAAAAACTTCTGGCTGTTTTGTTGGCAATTGTTCTTGCATTTGCGATTCCGGTTTCGGCTTTTGCCGCCGACGGAGAGAAAACAGCCTCCAAGGCGCAGAAAGCGCTTCTCAATCTTTCCCAAAAAGCGATTGACTGTGCCGTCGGAACACTCGCATCGTTTTATCCGACGCCGAAAGCATGGAAAAATCCCGATACGGACACCGGCTTTATGAAGGGCACCGAGGAATTCTTGTCCGCACCTGCCGAAAATGCCGTATTCTCGTTAGGCTATGATGCAAGAAGCATTCTGACCGATGCGGACAGTGTTATCGGCAAGATGTATGTCGGCGGCTCGATCAGCCTTAAAAAGAAGCTTGCTACTGCTATCGAGGACGACCTGAAGGTCAGAACCGCCGCCGTGTCCGATTCAAGCGGCAGAGGAATCAGTGTTCTTGTTTCGGTTGACGCCTACGGACTGTCGCTTCCCGATGTCCGTGAAATCCGACAGAGCGTCGCCGGACTGGCAAAAGAAAAGAACATCAACAGTATCACCGTTACCGTGCTTCATCAGCACAGCGCCGTCGATACGCTCGGCATGAACGGCAATATTTTTGAAATGGCTCTCGTAAACCCTGCGAAGGTACTGTTCGGCGGTCAGACAAATAACGGCAAAAATGACGCTTACATGCAGAATCTCAAGCTGAAATGCAAGGAAAGCATCGAAGCCGCTGTGGGAAGCATGACAGAGGGCAAGCTTTATTACGGTACAGCGGATCAGAGTGCGTATCTGATCGACAAGCGCGCGCCTTACGTCAGCGACAGCTCGTTCAACCGTTTCCGCTTTGTTCCGTCGGACGGCTCAAAAGAAACCTGGCTTGTTTCCACTGAAATCCACTGCGTCGGCAACGGTGCGGCGGGTACAGTCATTACGGGCGACTATCCGTATTATGCCGAACAGGTGATCCATGAGACTGCAGGTGCAAACGTCCTGTTTTTCATGGGCGCCCAACAAAGCACTTCACAGAACCGGAATGAAGCCACGGTCGAAAACTACCGTGAGGACATGACAAGGCTTGAAGCGATGAAAGGCTTCGGCGAAAGCATCGGTAAGTCCGTTTGCGCCATCACGGACGAAACCGAGGTCGCTCCGCTTCTGAACGTCCGATACAAGAAAATTCTGCTTCCGATCAGCAATCCGATTCTGCTTCTTGCCGGAAAAGCCGGAATGTTCGAAAGCCTTGTTGTCAAAAACAAGGAAGGCGTCTTTGTCAGCACGGAGCTTGGCTATATCGAACTCGGCACCGACCTTGCCTTTGCCGTGATTCCCGGTGAACTTGCGCCCGAGCTGGCATACGGCGGCTGCTTACAGGGCGATGCTTCCTGGTCGGGTGAAGATTGGAATTACCCGTCCATGCAGGAAATGATTGCCGACAGCGGAAGAACGCTCAGGGTGCTTGACCTTGCGAACGATCAGGTCGGCTACATCATTCCCGACAACAACTTCATGCCGATGATTGCGGAAGAAAGCAACAGCCTTGAGCTGGTTTCTCTCGGTAAGAAAACTGCGTCCTGTATTATGGGTGAGTTTGCAGCACTGATTGAAGAAAGCAGATAATAACACAACAGCCCTTTTGTCTGTCTTTTTCAGGCGAAAGGGC
>JALEYA010000262.1 GCA_022779945.1 Oscillospiraceae bacterium
GCAACGGCAATCATAGATTGAGCCGATTCCGGCGGAATCAAAGTGACGCCGCAATATGCAAGACCCTTTGCCGGCTTGTCCACGGTATGCCAGAACATATCGAGCGAACCGATTTCTTCGCTGAAAATTTCGATGATTTCATCTTCAACCGCAAGACAGCCGTATTTTTCCGGTTCGTATTTATCGTAACGTTTTCCTGCCTTCGGGTTTTGTCTCATGATTCCGAATTGATGTTTCGGCATTTTTGCACTTCCTTTCCGACAAAGCGGCAATTCTCTATATGGTATCAACTTCAGGTACTATTATATCATAATCGGCAGAAAATGCATATAGTCTGTCACGTGATGTTATTTTTCCGAAAGCAATTATTTTCGGATGTTCTTGACAAGCATCACAGAAAACGATATCATGATAATAAGAAGCCCGGATATTCCGTTTGATGCCTGCAAAAAGCTTATCACGAATACCCGGGCTATTTTTTATAAAAGGAGAGGTGCTCATGAGCGTTTCCATTCTCAACAAAATTATCGCCGTCATTGTTCTGATTTCTTCGCTGTTGCGTATCGACTTAGGATTCGGACTGAACCCAACCAAAAAGACCGTTGATCTTGCCGGCTACGAGCTTGTGTGGCAGGACGAATTTGACGGAACGGAGCTTGACCGGAGCAAATGGAACGACAGTCAGAACGTGGACACGATCCATTGGGGCGCTGTCCGAAACGGCGGATACTGGCACGAGGACATGATCAGCGTATCGGACGGCAATCTGCATATCCGCACAAAATATCTTGACGAAGAAACTGCTTCCAAATACGGCGGCGATTACAAAGCAGGCTGGTACAGCGGTTATGTTACCACATATCAGTCCGATCCGCAGGACGAAACCAACCCCGATTCTTTCCTGTACGGTTATTATGAAACCCGCTGTATTCTTCCGAAAGGGCAGGGACTCTGGGCGGCATTCTGGATGATGAACGGCGGTGTATACAACGTGGATGGCAGCGGCCGTGACGGCACGGAAATTGACATTTTCGAAGGCTTCGGCTACGAGTACGAACCAAAAATGACAGCGGACTGTGTTTCCGTCAACCTCCATTGGGATGGCTATGAAGACGCGCATCAGAATGATCATGTCGGGAATTTCTATGCCGAAAATCCCTATACGCAGTACAACACCTACGGCGTAAAATGGACGCCCGACGAATACATTTTCTATATCAACGGTCACGAGTGCGCACGAACCGATAAAGGCGGCGTGTCGCAGAATCCGGAAAGCCTGATTCTATCCGTTGAAGTCGCCGGGGAAAACGGAAAGCCTTCCGGCAGGGGCGATATCACGAAAACCAGCGGCGACGTGGATTTCATTGTCGATTATGTGCGTGTCTATCAGGCGGCGAAGTAAGAATTACACCTGAAAAGTAAACAAAACGGCTCCTCACAATCGGAACAATTCCGACAGGGGAGCCTTGTTTTTATGATAAATCGGTTTCCGCTTCCATCCTCAACACGTAAAAGAACCGAAGCCATTCGGGCTGATCGCTGATACTGTCTTGAATCTTATCAAGCGT
>JALEYA010000010.1 GCA_022779945.1 Oscillospiraceae bacterium
GACGGCTGCCCTGTCGGCGCAATCAGCGAAGGCGACGGTCAGTACGTTATTGATGCTGATTCCTGCATCGAATGCGGCGCTTGTGCAGACGGTTGCCCCGTAAGTGCAATCAGCGAGGGCTAATCGGCATAAATTAACAGGGTTGCTGCGGCGACCCTGTTATTCTTTTATGAAGACCATTGCTGTGCGATTTTTTCGCGCAGCTTTTTCTTTTTTATCCTCGGAATCAATCGCAGTATGTGCATATCAAAAATGACAGCAAATCTGTTTGAAACAACTCGTCCTTAACCGGCCGCCTGCTGCTGTACGTTCAACGTTTCTTCCACCATATCAGCGGCAAAAACGGCGTACCCTTTTTTCGGGTCGTTGACAAAAACATGGGTAACGGCACCAACAAGCATACCGTTTTGAAGAATCGGACTTCCGCTCATCCCCTGAACGATACCTCCGGTTATGTTCAAAAGACGCTTATCGGTAATTTCAATGATCATATTGCGGTGCTCACCGTCATTTTTGTCTACCTTTAAGATATTGATTGAAAACCTTTGCGGCCCGCTTTCGTCGACGGTAGAAATCATTTCCGCTTCGCCTGTTTTGACTTCGTTTTCAAGAGCAACCGGCGTAAGATTTTCGTCATGTCTTTCCGTTAAAAAGGTGCCGTATACACCCAATGCATTATTTTTAATCAAAAAGCCGGTTGTCTCGGTGCTGAACGTTCCGCAAAGCTCCCCCGCCTGCCCGGATTTACCTTTATAGCATCCGCAAATAGCGGCTTTTACGGTGTCGCCGTATGCCATCGGCAAGATTTCACCGGTATCGGCATCACAGACCGCATGACCGAGACCGGCAAACACCCCCGTTTCCTTGTCATAAAATGTTAAGGTGCCGATTCCCGCCGCACTGTCTTTAATCCAAAGTCCGGCTCTTTTTTTTTGCTCAGAGACAGAATAAGCCGGTGTCAAAGTGACCGTCTTGTCTTTGTTTTTTCGCCGTATAACCACCGTAAAAGACTTATATGCGTCATTGTTCAGTATCTGAGATACTTTATCACAGCTGTTGACCTTTTCGCCGTCAATCGAAATAATGCAGTCTCCTTTTCTGATTCCGGCATTTTCAGCCGGATTTACTTTACCGTTTTGGGTTTCAATCTCTTGTGTTCCGACGACAAGAACTCCATCGGTATATATCCTCAGTCCGAATATTGATCCTGAAACGACAACGTATTGTCTTTTTCCGACGGTAACGGTTGAATCCTTTATCGGAATCGCATGAAAAAGACTTATTTCAACGGTATAACGGCCGCTTTGATTGCGCGCTTTCGATAGACTTATCTCCTGATCCCCTTCATATCGGACTGTAAAAGGGCGGTTTACGCTTATTTCTTCGTTTGTCAGTTTGTGAAGCTCATCCGGTACCGCATAGAATCCGTATATCAGCAATGCAAGCAAAGATGTTACAACGGCTATACATAAAAATTGTAATGCTTTCAAAAATTTCATGATTGTTTTCACCTCCGATGCGACTTTGATCGCAATAATAATTTAGGCAAAAACAAAATCAAATATTATCGGTAAAATGAGCCGAAAAAAATCAGCCGACGTAAAATAAACACATCGGCTGATTGGTAAATTTTTCAATAAATTACGGCTTATTCGCTCAGCAATTTCATCACAATGCCGGCGACTCTTTCGGTTGAGTGACCGTCGCAGGCACCGAGTTCCTTTTCTTTAAACTGTTGCATCGCTTCCGTGTCGTAATCTACATGAGCATTTCTGACAGCTTCCAACAGCCTTTCATTGTCATATATAATTTCGCCCGGCAAATCCTTTTCATAGTCCAGGTAAAAATCCCGTTCATATGTATCATAGTCGGGACAATAAAAAACCAAAGGACGATTCAGCAAAGCTGCATCAAAGATTACCGAAGAATAGTCCGTAATCACGACATCGGCAACACTCAGAAGCTCGGTCGTTGATTCAAAAGTATAGTCCTTGACACGCGAATAGATATGTGTGCTGAAAAATTCTTTTTTCATAACGGGATGACGCCCGACGATAAAAACTTCGTCATCGTCAAGATCATCATTAAGCTTTGACCAGTCAATACACGGATCAAAATCAACAACCGATCCATAGGATTCACGGAAAGTCGGAAGATACACATACACTTTTTTGTTTTTCAAAAGCGGGTGCTTTGTTACAATCAGATCCTTTTGATTCCGGATGTTCTGATTGTCGATAAGACCGTCGGTACGGGGAGAGCCGATCGGTTTGATAACATCAAGATCCACGCCGAAAGCATGAGCATAAAACTGCCGGACATACTCAGACGAAACACAGACAACATCATACTGGGAATGCGTGTTGAATTCTTCGATTCTCGTAAGCTTCGACGGTGCATCAAGACCGAAGCGCTTAAAAGCACCGCAGGCATGCCACAGCTGAACAAGCCTTTGCTCCGGACGCAGCCGTATATTGCGAAGATATTTGAAATAGTCGTCGGTCACAAGGACTTTGCTTGTCAGCATATAGTACTTGACTTTCAGAATATCCTTCAGCGAATGCGGAAGCA
>JALEYA010000043.1 GCA_022779945.1 Oscillospiraceae bacterium
TCCCCTTTTGTGCCGATGTCATATTCCTTTTTATAAAGCGTGCCTAAAATTGAGAGTCCCTTATAGGCGGCAGTAAGGAAAATTATTTTTTTCGCATCTTTGTGACCGTAAAGATAAAGATAAGAAGCAAGGATTGCTCCGCCCTGACTGTGTGCGGCAAAAATAACTTTATCATGATGAGTAACAGACTTCACTTTTTCAACAAACTTTTTCAGCTTCACTGCATTATCGAGCGGAGAAAGACGCCAATCCTGAGAAAAGGAATAATAATCGTCATCCCCGTTTAACGTAAGACCGAATTTGCCGTTTTTATGAAGCTCATTCGTCGGCGCTTTGTTTGGCTCAATCCCCGTATTCTTTCTCGGCGTTCCGGTTTCGTCGCAGGCAACGGGTGAAAGCAGTTGATTCATTGCGGCTGTTGTAAATTTACCGAAGCCTTCATAATTTTTCGCAGCCCAACAGCCTACGGCAAGAGCGAGAGACGGCACAGCCTTCATCATCGTTGTGTTGTCCGGCGGAAAAATACTGTGAGCTTCTCCGTTCTCGTCGTATTCATAGATGCTTGCTCCGAAGCCTCTGATAAAGACCACGGGAACATTATTGCATTTACAACTTTTAGCGGCAAATGCCACACTTGAAAACGACAGCGTCATAATGAGTGCCAAAAAAACTGATAATACTTTTTTCATTTTGTTTCCTCTTTTCTGTTTTTATACATCGACAAAGATGACATCGTTGCCGAAGTGATTGATATATTTCATCAAATCGTCAAACCGCAGCCACACGAACGCCGTACAGTCGTTCGGATGAAAACCGATCAGACCGTCAACCGTTTTCAGCTCGCTGTCAAGTACCACTTGCACCTCATGGTTTTCATCGTTGATAATGCCGAACGGCGAAACCTCGCCCGGGTGAAGCCCTAAGTGCTTTTGCAGTCTTTCGTCCGAACCGAAGCTGAGCCGGGAAGAGCCGAGCTGCGGCTTGAGTTCGCCCTGAATATCCGGATGCTTATCCTTGAGCATCGACACAACATAATGAATTTTACCGTTCGCATTGCGCAAAAACAGATTTTTGCAGACATAGCCGTCATTGAATATGCCGAGTCTGTCCATATCCTCAATTGTGTGCACCGCCGGATGCGTGATAAGCTTATACTCTATGCCGATCGAATCGAGCACGCTCAATACTTTTTCTCTTTCTGTCATGATTAAGCCTCTGATTATGACGCAGAACGGGTATAGGAATGAACCTCTCCGTCCTCGATGGAAGTTAAGATAAGATTATTTCCGTTAATTTTGTATGTGTACTCATCCGTCACGGTTTTTGAATAAATCGAGCTTCGGATCGTAATCCTGTCGCCGTCCACGGAATAGGTTCCTTTGAAATTGCCGTTGATCGGCATATTGACTACCGGCACAGTGAAGTTAACATAAGTAATCTCAACCGTTCCGTCCGCTTTGAAGGTATAGCCGCTCATGTCGCTCGAATCCATCCACTTTCCGACAAGTCCGAGATCGGACGAGGACTGACCGTTGTCACGGACAAACAGTACCGTTTTGCCGTTACTGTCCTTAAAACTCATGGAGTTTCCGGAAACTGTGTAGGTATATTCCTCGGTCACTCTGCCGTTATCGGCGTTGAACTGAATGGTGATTTTGTTGCCGTCAATCAGATAAACGCCGTCATACTCAACCGAACTGACGGTAACCTTTGCCGTTCCGTCCTCACGGAAAAGGTATTTCTGCTTTCCGCTGCTGTCCGTCCATGCACCGTAAATACCCTCATCCTTATTGGACGGAAGGGTGATCCCGGACTGCGACGAGGAAGATTCCTGCTCGTCCGATTGTCTCAGATAGGTTGACTTTTCACCGTCGTCACGGTTAATCAGCGTCAGCGTATTATTTTCGACCGAAGCGGTAAAGGTATTCTTAATGGTTTTTGTGTAAATTGAAAACTGCACGGTCAAGGTATTGCCGTCAAGGGTATAGGTTCCCTTCGCCGTTGCGTTGATCGGCATATTGGTGATCGGTACGGTCAGATTGACATAGGTGACGTTTGCGCTCCCATTTTCGAAGAACTCATATCCGCTCATTCCGGCACTGTCCATCCATTTACCGACAAGCTGCGATTTAAGAAGATCGGCTGTATTTTCCGTTGTCGAAGCCGCTTTCGCTGAAGTGGTGCTGATGTCCGTGGGATTCGTCGTCGTTGAAGAAACACTCGTCGAATCGACAGGATCGTTTTTCTTCATTTTGCCGACACTGACAACGGTCGTAATCACAACGCACACGGCAACAACGGCACTGATAACCGAAACCATGATTTTTGTGCTTTTATTCATGATAACACGCACCTTTCATAAAGAAAATCAAAAACAGGAGCTGCCATAAAGCAGCTCCGTAATGCGTTTTTCTGTATCGGGTAAACG
This sequence comes from Oscillospiraceae bacterium, assembly GCA_022779945.1. GTDB lineage: Bacteria > Bacillota > Clostridia > Oscillospirales > Acutalibacteraceae > UBA6857. Next base: position 2,429 of record JALEYA010000043.1, read on the forward strand.
CTGATATTTACGGAAAAGATTCCGCTGGGCTTCAGAGGATTGACGGATCAGAGTTTACTCAGGACGCAGAGGGAGCGGTTGTCTGATTGGAATCGGAAACAGTCGGCTGAGTCTGTGCCTGTCTGAGAAGCGTTTTCTGATCGCCGGATTCAACATTCGTAAGAGTAAGGGCATCTCCGTCGACCGTGAACATATAATCTTCCACAACCTGAGAGGAAATAACGGTATATTTAATCTGAACATAATAATTGCCGTCGTCTCTCTTGGTTATCGTGTAGGTGCCGGGGATAGTTCCGTCGTATCGGATGTTAATGATGGGGATAGTAAAATCAGCGTATGTAATATTGCAGACATTGTTTTCCTTGAACTCATAACCGACAGTACCCGTAGAATCTCTCCATACACCGAGGATTTTCTTTTGCGGAGAAGCCGAGCAAGCGGCAAACATTGTGACAACCAGACAAAGGACGCAAGCGATTGCCGTAAGACGTTTCAGATTATTTTTCATAAAATAATACTCCTTTTCAATTTTACTATGCAATCATTATAGCATATCATTCTGGGTTTGTAAAGTTAAAAAATCGTAATCATATTTTATACAAATAATACAAGCATTTTTCAATCAGACGCCGCAGATTTTTCGGTACGGCGTTTCTCCGATTCCTTACTGCCCTTTGAAGTTCTTGATAACCTTAAGACGAGAGAATTCTTCTCTCTCCTTTTCGTCAAGAGCCTGTGTAATAAACTTCACAGTAGACTCAAGACGGGGAATCATGATATTGTTCAAAGCGTTGCTTCTTTTCTGAGTTTTTTCGACCGCATCCGCCAGACGGCAGACACTGTTTTCGATTTCAGCAAGCTGTGCGGTCAGAACTTTCACCTGACGGAACAGCAGACACGCTTCATCAAAATCGGAGTTTGTGCCTTCAAATCCGAAATTCCGGACGTCGCAGGCAGTCGGACTGATTCTTACTGTCGGTATTTCGACACCCATAACACTCCGATAATCAATGGTAAGATCATCATCAAACGGTACGGCTCTAGCAAAGCGGTCACAGTCGCCCAACGTGAGATTTGCCCGTTTCAGTGCGGCATATGCTTTTTCATAGACAACGCCGATATCGGACTGAACTTTTTTTGCCGAATCAATCATCTGCATCATCTCACGCACTAGAATATTACGCTTTCTGTCCATCAGGTCATAACCGACCCTAGCGAGCGAAAGGGAACGTTTTGTGCTGATAAGATTGGATTTCGTCGGGAAAACCTGCGCCATAACCGCACCTCCTTTTTCAATAGATTTACGCTTCTTCCTCGTTTTCGGCTCTTTCGGGTCGATAATACTTTTCGATGTACTTTTCGTCAACACGGTCAAGCATGGATTTCGGAAGGGTTGAAAGAAGCTTCCAGCCTAAGTCGAGCGTTTCTTCAATCGAGCGGTTTTCGTTGCCCTGATTGATAAATTGTTCGTCGAAATCACGGCCGAACTGCATAATTCTCTTGTCATCGTCGGAAAGCTCATCCTCACCGATAACCGAAGCGAGTGCCTTTGCGTCGAGCACCTTTGCATACAGCGAGAAAAGCTGGTTGGCAAGGTCGGCATGATCCTCCCTTGTGAAGCCCTCGCCGATGCCGTCCTTCATAAGTCGCGACAAAGACGGAAGAATGCTGACGGGCGGATAAATCCCCTTGCCGTCCTTATCACGGTCCAGTACGATCTGACCTTCGGTAATATAACCCGTAAGGTCGGGAATCGGATGAGAAATATCATCGTTCGGCATGGTAAGAATCGGTATCTGAGTAACCGAACCTTTGGCGGTTTTAATAATACCCGCTCTTTCGTAAAGAGAAGCCAGGTCGGAATAAAGATAGCCGGGATAGCCCTTTCTTGCCGGAATTTCGCCCTTTGTCGAACTGAATTCACGAAGCGCCTCGGCATACGATGTCATATCGGTCAGAATGACCAGAATATGCTTGTTGAGGGTATACGCGAGATATTCTGCGGCAGTGAGGGCACACCTCGGGGTGATGATACGTTCAACGATCGGGTCATTCGAAAGATTCAGGAACATGACAACCCGGCTCATAACGTTTGCGTTTTCAAACGAAGAGCGAAAATAAGTGGCAACGTCGTTTTTAACACCCATGGCAGCAAAAACAATCGCAAAATCGTCATTGTCGGCTATCGAAGCCTGACGAACGATCTGAACGGCAAGTTCGTTATGCTTCATGCCCGAACCGCTGAAAATCGGAAGCTTCTGTCCGCGGATCAAAGTGGCAAGGCAGTCGATTGACGAGATACCCGTTCGGATATAGTTCTGAGGATAAATTCTCGAAACGGGATTGATCGGCTGGCCGTTGACATTCATACTGCACTCGGGATAAATCTCTCCGAGTCCGTCAATGGGTCTGCCGAGTCCGTCAAAAACCCGGCCGAGTATTTCGGGAGAAAGCTTCATTTCCATCGGGTGACCCAACAGTCTTGTCTTGGTGTTGACCATGGACAGTCCTCTTGGTCCCTCAAAAACCTGCACAATGGCTTTATCGCCCTCGATGGCAACGATTCTTCCGGTTCTTTTGTTCCCGTTTTCCAGTTCAATTTCAACAAGCTCCTCGTTCATCGGAGCCTTAACTCCTTCAAGGACAACGAGTGAACCGTTGATTTGTTTAAGACCTCTGTGCTCAATAATCACCGTTATCCCTCCTTTCAGGATTAATGTTATTATTTATTCAGATATACGGCAAGCTTTTCGTCAATTTCCTTTGTGTAGCTGTCAAACAAATCAAGCCTGTCGTTCGGAATTTCATATTTGATTTTAATCAGCTTTTCAAAAAGACCGGTCGCAATCAGCTGTGACATCGGCACCTGCTTGGCGACGATCTTTTTGCACTGGTGATAGAGATACAGAATAATTTCCATCATCTTCAGCTGCTTTTTCAGCGGTACATAGGTATCCTCTTTATGGAAAGCGTTCTGCTGAAGGAAGCCGACTCTTACAACCCGTGCAATTTCAATCGTAAGCTTCTGATCGTCCGGCAAAACGTCTGCGCCGATCAGCTTGACGATTTCCATAAGGCTGCTTTCTTCAAGCAGAATTGCACAAAGCTCATTACGGCACTTCATAAAATCGGACCCAGCGTTATCATAATACCAGTTTTCAAGGTCGCTTATGTATTCGCTGTAACTGGTGTTCCAGTTGATCGCCGGATAATGCCTTGCATAAGCGAGGGACTTATCAAGCGCCCAGAAGCAACGGGTAAACCGCTTCGTATTCTGCGTTACAGGCTCGGAAAAGTCGGAGCCTTGCGGCGAAACAGCGCCGATAATCGTAACCGAGCCTTCATTTCCGCTTAACGTCTGCATATAACCGGCTCTCTCATAGAATTCGGAAAGTCTTGACGGCAGATACGCCGGGAAACCTTCATCGGCGGGCATTTCTTCCAGTCGACCCGAAATTTCACGAAGCGCCTCTGCCCAACGTGAGGTCGAGTCCGCCATGATTGCCGTATGATACCCCATGTCACGGTAATACTCGGCAAGGGTAATGCCTGTATAAATCGAAGCTTCACGCGCGGCAACGGGCATATTCGAAGTATTCGCAATCAGCACCGTTCTGTCCGTAAGAGGCTTACCGCTTCTCGGGTCGATAAGCTCGGAAAACTCGGTCAGGGCCTGCGTCATTTCGTTGCCTCTTTCGCCGCAGCCGACATAGACGATAATATCGGCGTCGCACCACTTCGCAAGCTGATGCTGCGTCATGGTTTTACCCGTACCGAAGCCGCCGGGAATCGCCGCCGCACCGCCTTTGGCGACCGGGAAAAGCGTATCAATGACACGCTGTCCGGTAACAAGTGGTTTATTCGCCGGCATTCTCTCTTCAACCGGTCTCGGAATACGGATCGGCCACTTCTGACAAAGAGTCAGGGAAACCATGTTTCCGTCCTTGTCTTTTAACTCTGCAATTTCATCGTTGACCTTATATTTTCCGTCCGGTTTTACGGAAACGACCGTGCCCGAAAGAAGCGGAGAGAGCATGATTTTGTGAAGAATGGCGGGCGTTTCCTGCGTCTGAGCATAAATTGCACCGCCCGAAAGCGCATCACCCGGCTTTACCAGAATTTTTACATCCCACAGCTTTTCTTCATCAATCGAAGGCACGTTGACGCCTTTTCCGATAAAGGAACCGGTCTTCTCTTCCAAGGCCGGAAGCGGTCTTTCGATTCCGTCAAAGATGTTACTGAGGATCCCGGGACCTAAGGTAACACAAAGCTGGCTTCCGGTTGAATATACCGGCTCACCGGGCTTGAGCCCTACGGTATCCTCATAGACCTGAATGGTCGTCAGGTTATTTTCAAGTCCGATTACCTCGCCGACAAGACGGTCAAAGCCGACATAGACCATTTCCATCATGGAAAGCTCGGTTTTGCCTTTGACGGTGATAACCGGTCCGTTAATTGAATAGATTACATTTTCACTTGGCAAATTTCTCACCTCGTCGAGTGTTATTCATCAAACGAAAGTCCTGATTCGGTCATAAAGACCTCTCGTTGCTTTTCAAGGCTTTCTTCCAGTGTATTATCGGCAAAGACCGTTTCATCCGCATTGAAAGCGCACGCACCGCCGATCCGGATATTTTCCGACGCTTGTACTTCGCTTTCGGGGGAAAGCTGCGAGACAAATTCTTTTGCTTTTTCAATGTCACAGGCTCTGACAAACAACGTCAGCTTTCCGTCAACCGCTCCGACAAGCTGTTTTATACACTCATAAAGATAGGTGTCGTAATTTTCACTTTTCGTGAATTCGACAAGTCTTTCTTCCGCTTTTTTGAAAACACTTTCGGTGATTTCATCCCGGTAAGTGTGAAGCTTACGGATGCTTTCCTGCCTGAGTGCGGAAATCTCCCGGTTCGTCTGATTTCTGAGTCTTTCCGTTTCATAAGAAAGCTTTTTGTCCGTCTCACCGATAATTTCAGTCTCAATCTCGGCAAGCTGCTTTTTACGCAGCTTCGCAGTCTGCTTGTCGATTTTTTTGCACTGTGCCATGGCTTTTTTGTTGATGACCTCGGCAAAACGCTCTAATTTATCGTATTGATTGATCAATTTTCTTCCTCCTTTTCGGAGCGTCAATCCACATTGACTCCGATTGCGTTACGAACATAGCGGGTAATGGAATCGCCGGCGGCAGAAGGGTTCAGCATATCCGGAACCTGCGTTACGAGGATCTTCGACTTCTTCTTGATATCGACAATGCAGTCGGCATAAAGCTGACCCAAGGTATTCGTTACAAGAAGAATTCCGATATCCGGATTGCTCTCGGCTTTTTCCACTTCAGACAAAAGCTCCTCTTCGCTTTTTACGACAGTTCCTTCGATTCCCGCAAGACGCATACCCGTAACGGTATCCTCATCGCTTGACAAAAGAAACATTCTCATTGCATCAGACCTTATTGAGGATAAGAATGGAAATAACAACACCGTAAAGAGCGATGGATTCACCGAGGGCAACAAAGATAAGGCTCTTACCGAAAGACTTCGGATCCTCGCTTGTTGCGGCAATGGCAGCGGGAGCACCGGCAGCAACGGCAATACCGCCGCCGATACCGGCAAGACCGGTTACAAGACCGGCGGCAAGAAGTCCGAGACCGTTTGACTGTGTTGCGGAAACCGTTTCTTCCGTCGTCTGTTCCGTTGTCTGAACAGGTGCCGCATCCGTGTTCGGCGCCTCAGATGTAGCGGAAACACCGAAGGCAAGAATGCTTACCATAAGAATCAGAACAAGGAAGGTTACAAGATTGATACGCATACTCTTTTTGGCAGATTTGCCGTTGAAGCGGCTTCTGAACGTAAAGAAAGCAGAAAGCATAAGAACGACTGCCGGTACGATAATCAGTGCAGCATAGAAAAAGGTTGTCATAATTTTTTCCTCCAAAATTTAATTTTATTTTTCTTCAGGTAAACACCGAAGGAATCGGTTTTACTTATTTTTTGATGCAAAACGAATGGCATTGAACGGTTTTCCGTTTCCTTCGAAGAATCGGCTGAACATCTCGTAAAGCTCGAGCCTCAGACCCTGAATACCGGAGAGAAGACCTTCGAGCGCAATAATCAGAATGTTACCGAGAATGACGACGATAATGCCTTTGACCGATGAGGTGTCACCCGCAAGGGTGAAGACGACCATCATCATACTGGCATGAACAATAACAAAGGCGCCGACACGAAGGAACGAAAGCGTGTTACTGAAGTAGGAAAGAATATACTCGATACATTCAAAAAAGTTCTGAAGTATAAAGTCCATCATACTGTCGGGCTTTTTGAACTTCTTTTCGTCAAGCAGCGGTACAAGCATTTCTTTAAAGAACAAAACGAGAATTCCGACAAGAAGCATAACAGCGCTCAGCTTTGTCGAAAAAATTCCTTTTTTTGCCATAAACGCATAAATCAGGTTCGCGCCGCCGATATACACGATGATCCCCGTAATGCCGTTTTCCGTGAACAAGGCCGAACCGATCTTTCGCTTTTTGAACATCGTAATAACATTGATAACCATTGCCACAATGACAAGAACCACGCCGATTCCGATGGCGAAAAGCAAAACCGTGTTGATGGATTCCATGACCTCGATAGGCTTGCCGCTCATGCCGAGCTTTTTGTATACCGAATCCAATGCGTGTTCAAAGCCGAACACCGAGCCGAAAATAAACCCGAAGAACATCGACGACATACCGCACGGAACAAGGATTTTACCGAGAGAAGAGCCTCTCTTTTTCCAGAAGATCAGACCGCCGATTGTGAGAACCAGACCCTGTCCCAGATCTCCGAACATGATTCCGAAAAGAAGAGTATAGGTGATCGCAACAAAAGCGGTGATATCTATATCATAGTATGACGGAAGTCCGTACATTTCAACGAAGAAGGAAAAGGGTCTTACCGCAAAAAAATTCTTGAGCTTTGTCGGTGGCATAACCTTTGAATTCTTACTCGGTGACTCGATTTCAACAACGAATTCGGGATACTTACCAATTCGTTCCTTGAACTTTTTTTCGTCGCTTGCCGGTATCCAACCGACAAAGAAACAGCTTTTTGCATGATAAACCGCATATCTGCGAAGCTCGAAAACAGTGTTGAGGTCGGTAAGCTTGAGATAAAGCGCTTTGATCTTGTCGCCTTCCTGCTCCCACGTCTCGCTGATTTGTTTATCAAGCTCGGCTTTTGAGTTTTTGATAATCTCGATATTTTCTTTTAATTTTGCAATGACCTCGTCAGCCGTTCCGACGGCTCCCGGGATATGAAGCCTTTCGAACTGAAGAGCCGCAAAGATTCTGTCAACCTCATCCGTTCGGTCTTTCGGGGAAAAATAAGCACCCCAATAGCCGTCCTGATCGCTTGAGCACGGGCAGAACAGAATATACGGATTGTCACCGTATGCCTTCGTCAGCTTGACGTAGCTTTCCCGCGAAAGATGTCCGAATCTTGTTGAAATGAACGCACAGCCGAAAAGCTCTTCCAGATCAATGCCGAGACCGCTGAAATGGCCGTATTTTTCGACCGCAGTCTCACATTCGCCCAGCTGTTCGGTAAGCTGCTTGCTCTGGTCATTAAGCCGGCGAAGCTTTTCTCCGACCCGTTCAATATATTCGGACGTCCGGTCATCAATTACCGCCTTTTTGGCTTTGCCGGGCGATTCAAGGTCGAGACCGTAGCTGTCTGCAAGCTCCTTGATGCTTTGAAGCGTCTGTGAATACGGGCTTTCTTCGCTGACGGGCACATATCCCAGTGACTGCGAAACATACTGGCCGGCGTTTTCCGGGTGAAAATCACCGAGTGTACAGCACACGGATATGATTTTGTCAAGCTTAGACGACGGTCCGCTTATCTTCACAAGCTTCATTTTTTTGATTGCCAAAGTCAATCACCGTCCTTTAAAATGCTATATGATACAGTTGCGTTATGTTGTCTTATTTCAGTCGCCGACGCCGAGAAGGCTGTCCCCTATCTGCTCCGGCGGGATCTTATATTTAATTCCCTCAATTATTCTCACAAGGTTGTTGCGCTCAACTTCGGAAAGAAAAAGATAACTGAACATCACAACACTCGGATAAGAGGAAAATCGGATTTGCTTTTTGCAGTATTGATAAAAATTTTCGGTCATCTGACGCTCGATGTTCTTGTCGGCGCCCGAATCAAAGCAATCTTTATACGGACTGTTTTTAAGTACTGTAATCAGCTCGTTTTCGCTTGTACAGGCATAAAGCTGTCGCAGCTGCTTTTCGCTCAGCAGCGTCAGACTCACGGAAGCGGGCATCGAAAGCTTTGTCACCTCGTTATTGCTTTTATAATACCGTATAATGCGAAACTGTTTTTCAATGAATGATACATCGAAGTTCCGGCATATCATTTCTCTCATTTTCTTTTTTTCCTCACCCTTGAAGCAGTGCTCCACAAGTTGATCTTTGAAATTTTCAAAGTAAGTATTAAACGCAAGCTCAAAGGTAAGATAGCTTCTTTCCGGGTCGGAAAGGCAGCGTTTATAGAGGCTTTCATAGGCCGTATGTTCAAGCGACTTTGCAATCTGTTCAAGGCTGTCCGCCCTTCCGAGCGCATATAAGTCGATCGACAGATGCTTATCAATAAATGCATTCATCTGCATAAGATAGCTTTCGCTATTTCCGCCGATCATATGAAGCGTACATTTGAGAATCTGTTCAACTTCGGTTTTTACGATAAAATACTTGTAAAAATCACTTCCGATGGCAAGTTCATACCGGCAAAGCGATATAAAATTTCCGAACCGGGACTCATCTATCACGTTTTCAAGCGTTTTTGCCGAAAAATCAGCCGTACCGACCGCCGTAAAAGCGCTCGCATAGGCCGTCCTCGTCTTTAAATACGAAGCAACCTCATTCATACTTTTGCAAGCGATCAGATCATTGTACTGCCTTTGGTCAAGCCGCCGCCCGTAAAAGGCTCTTGACAAGGCCAGAATAGCGTTTGCGGCTTTATTCATAGGCTCACCTCCGTCACTTGAAATTCATTATACAGAAACAATATTTTTAATGATCCTATCAACCCATCGGTCACTGTTTTTTTCACTTTTCAGCCTCAGGGTCTCGATTCCGTCGTTCAATTTTTTTTCGATTTCAGCCTTTTCTTCGGAGAGGATTTCAGCCTGTTTATCTTCTTCCTTTTTCAGCGATTCTTTAAAATTCGCCTCGCTTTTTTCAATAAGCTTTTTCTTCTTCTTTTCAATTTCATCAAAAAGCTGACTTCTTGCCTTTTCCGCTTCTTCAACACGGATTCTTGCCTGACGGTCAATTTCGATAAGCTTATTTAAAAGTTCCTCCAACGGCAAAACCTCCTTTACACCATTTTACTGTTTTGAAAGTCCGGATCGATCCGACAGTGCAAATCCCGCACAAGAAATTCGTGCTTGGAATTAACCGGCACTTTCTCAACTCTTGACTAATTATAGCACTATTTTTTCTTAATTCAAGTAATGGGCTGAAAATTATCATGTAGGATTACACAATTTTTAAGCCCATTTGAAATTATTTTTTAGTTATGGTAATATATAGCGGGTGAAGAAAATGATAGAAAAAATTTGTGACAAAGACACATGGCAGATCCTCAAAGAAAGCCGGAAACCGATCGTACTATACGGTATGGGAAACGGTGCGGATCAGATTATTGAAGTGTTAAACGGATACGGGCTTGATTTTGCCGATGTGTTTGCAAGCGACGGCTTTGTAAGAGGTCAGCTTTTCCACGGAAAAAAGGTTCTCACGCTTGCGCAGATCGAAGAAAAATACGACGATTTTATCATTGTTATGACCTTTGCTGTACACGACGAAAAAACGCTCGGCTTTGTCCGTGAATTATCCCAAAAACACAAACTGCTCTCCCCGACTGTGCCTGTAAGCGGAGGCGGTCTTATCACAAGAGAGTTCATAAAAGAGCACGACAGCGAATATGACGAAGCGTTTTCATTACTGCATGACGAAAAGTCGAAAGAAAGCTTTTTAAATGTGCTGCAGTTTACCGTCAGCGGCAACACGGATTATCTCTTTTCCGCCATGAGCGAAAAAGACGAAGTGTATTCCGGAATTCTCAAGCTGACGGAAAACGAAAGAATCATTGACCTCGGCGCATACAACGGCGACACGATCCGAGAATTTCTTGACGCGACAAACGGAAGATATGGCAGCATTCTTGCCCTTGAGCCGGACGAAAAGAACTTTAAAAAGCTTTTGAAAAATACGGACGGCTTACAAAACGTTGTCTGTAAAAATCTCGGCGCATGGAACAAGGACGAAATCTTGTTTTTCGAAAAGAAATCGTCAAGAAGCTCTCACAAATCCGAAACCGGCGTTCTCGTACACTTCGCAAGTGTTGACAGCCTTGTCGGTGAAGAAGTCTCTTTTATAAAAATGGATATCGAAGGTGCGGAGGGAAAGGCTCTTGACGGAGCGGCAAACACGATCAGACAGTATAAACCCAAGCTATATGTCTGTGCCTATCACCGGAACGAGGATTTGTTTGCTCTGCCGCTGAAAATCAACAGCATTCAGCCCGGTTATTCGTTTTTCTTCCGGCATCATCCGTATATCCCTGCGTGGGAGTCCAATTTTTACTGTGTATATAACGAAAAAAGTACAGCCGGCATCTGACAAGGCTGTACTTTACTTTTTTCGGTTTCAGTTATTGATATCCAAAACAATCGGTTCGATGATCGGGTTTTCAAGGGCAATCAGTCTTTTGGCAAACACATAGGCAAGATGAATGAATAACGGTTTGGAAATCTTATCCCTATGCTCTCTCCAATACTTGAACATACCGTTGTAGCCACCCGACAGATAGCTGTAAAACATATCGTATAATTCCCTTGAATCGGTATGATGATACGCCTTGAAATACTCAAAGAAAAAGTCCGCATGAAGCTGATTGAGTTCCTCCAGAAACTCCTTGGAACAATCAATCAGCATAATCGTCGTATCTTCATTTTCGAAAAACAAGTCTGTCAGACTCGAAATAACGGTATAGACGTTTTCGGGATAGCCGACTTTACGATATTGATCAAACAAAATCTTGATCTGAACAATCATGTTGGTCCGGATATCAAAAATCAAGTCATTGATATCGGAATAGTGGAAATAGAAGGCGTTACGGCTCAACTGCGCCCTTTCGCAGATTTCTTTGACGGTAATTTTATTTAAATCCTTTTCTTTCGAGAGGGAAACAAGACTTTTTTCAAATTCTTTTTTTGTCTTTTTTACACAACTGTACTCTTTTGTTGATGCCATAGTATCCTCCTCCTGATCAAACAGAAACAAACAAGATTAAAATGTCGCTTTTGTTTCACGCTGTAAAAATCTGTATATTGACTTTCCTATTGCAGAAAAGTATAATCTTTATAGACACTCTATCACATTTATGACAATGTGTCAAGTTTTAATTTTACATAAAGGATGGAACACGTGAAATGAATGAGAAATACGTTATACCAAAAGAGAAGTACCTTGCTGAGCCGACAGATGAATCCTGCTATCTCTATCTTC
>JALEYA010000256.1 GCA_022779945.1 Oscillospiraceae bacterium
GAAAGCGCCCTCGTGGGAATTCCAGATTTTATTGATCCCGTCGGATTTGTACTTTGCAAGGAATTTATTAAGATAGGTTGTGTACTCGTCTTCGCCCAAAAACTCCTTGACAAGCTGAAGATAATCAAAGTCGTCCATACCACTTGCGATATGCTTCAGGCGAAGAGACGCAATCGGAGTCGCCGGGTCAAGTCCGAGAGAAGCACCCGAGTAAACGAAGATGCCGTCGCCGTTGCCGGTTGAAGGATAGGACTTGCCCGGTACGGAATTATTTTCAAATACGTCATATACATTTCCGTTTTTGTCGTATGGAACAAAGGCGCAATTCCAATGAAGCATACCGTCGGAATTGAGCGCCGCCGCCTGCCACTGCAAAGCACGGGCAAAAACGCCCTTGGCACTTTTGCCGTAGGTCCAGACATAGGTATTGCCGTTCCAGGTATCACCCTGATAGCGAAGCGACTTGTGCCAGTTTGTATCAAGGAAAGCATTTCTGACCGTTTCGGAGCTATAAGCCGCATTCTGATTCGGGCAGTAAACATCGGTGGAAGTTTTCAGCTTGGACAGTTTGAAGTCAAGCGTTGCCGAATCGGTGCCGAAGAACGGTACCATGGCATGGTAATTGTCTCCCCAGACCGATTTGATAGCATTGATTCTTGCGTCAAAATCCGCCGTATCGGCATCGCTTGCCCAACTCGGTTCATCCCACGGATAGAAGAACGCTTTATCTTCGAGTTCGCTGTTACCGACAACGATATTTTTATACTTGGTAATCGATGCAGCGCCTGACTGATTGTCATAGCTGCCCTCGACCGGAACCATAAACATACTGCGTCTTGTGTCCGCCATGAGAAGCTCGGCTTGCTTTGCGTCATCGTCAATCACATAAGCCGGGATTTCATAAGAATTAACGCCGTGCTCCAGAAGAAAATCGTCCCAACCGGAAAGGATCTCCTTTGCAAGCTCTCTGTCTTCAGCAATCACTTTACCGTTTTCAAATCTGACGCCGGATAGTCTGAGGAAGCCTGACGTTGTGTCATAGCCGGACGCCGAGGTGTAAAGACCACAGAGATAGGTGGAAAGGTGGCCTTCGGGAAGTGCAAAGTTCCAGACTCTTGCCGTCATTTTTGTTGTGTTGATAACGCCGTTTTCGTCGGACAAGGTTACGGTCGCAGTGTAGTCACCCGGCGTCTGCGTGTCCGACGATTTCAGCTCAATATAAAACATATTGCTTTCGTTCTGTACGGTCTGAACACCCTCGCCGGCATACGGAATCAATGCTTCGGCAAATTTGTCCGAAGTGAATCCCTCGGGGTTCATATAGACCTCGTTATAGACCTTTGCCGAGAGTTCTTCGCCGCTTGCATTCAGAAACGGAGATACGGAAATATCGAGGGTTCTTCCGCTTGCGGATTTTTCGTAAAAGTAAACCTGAAAGCCCTCATATTCATTCCGGGCAAGGTAAACGATTCTGCC
>JALEYA010000035.1 GCA_022779945.1 Oscillospiraceae bacterium
AAACAGGCATGATATTTTTATTGGGTCATGCGGCGGTGGGTCCTGTGCGACAGGGCGCCGTGAACCATGTCAGGCGGGAGACCGAGCAGCATTAAGCGGAATGTCTGTGCGACACAGTCAGCGCCTGCCGTCGTGTGACCGAGTGAAGATGTCGTGTCTGTTTTTGTTTTTGTCGCATGGCGACACCAATTCCGGGGCAGTTTGTGCAGCGGTTTTACCTGACTGCCCGAGAAGGAACCTTTTTGAATTGAGCTGACAAAGGGGCATCACCAAGGCGGCTGTGTGCGGCGAAGCCGCACATTTGCCGTTGACGAAGGCAACGGCAAATAACAAAGCCGCAGGTTTTGTCAGCCGCCGTCCCGCCGATAGATGAAACTGACCCGAAGCCGCTTTATTTCCCGTCACTTATAATTTGCAGACTTGCCAATACAGACAAGCTGATTCTGCGGGTAAAAAAACTATCCGTCAGAACAACGTAAACCCGCGACCTTAATGTGCTTTGAGCACATTTCATGCGGCAAAGCCGTATTCATGGCGTTCTGCGTTATTTCATATGCCGCAGGCATATATCATTTTAATCTTCCGGGGGTGTGAACATGTACCAGGTTTTATATCGTAAATACCGGCCGAAGGTCTTTTCGGACGTTGTCGGTCAGTCTCATATTACCTCGACGCTCAAAAACGAGGTCGAAACCGGTAAGCTTTCGCACGCCTATCTTTTCACCGGCTCGAGAGGTACAGGAAAAACCACCTGCGCCAAGATTCTTGCCAAAGCGGTCAACTGTCTGAATCCGATCAACGGCAATCCCTGCTGTGAATGTGAAATTTGTAAGGGGATTGAGTCGGGGGCGATCCTTGACGTTGTGGAAATCGACGCCGCAAGTAATAACGGCGTTGACAACATCAGAGACATCCGTGATGAATCCGCTTTTGCTCCGGCAAGCTGTAAATACAGAGTATATATCATTGACGAGGTTCATATGCTTTCCATCGGAGCGTTCAACGCTCTTTTGAAGACGCTGGAAGAACCGCCGGCGCACGTCAAGTTTATCCTTGCTACGACGGAGGTTCATAAAATCCCGGCGACAATTCTTTCCCGCTGTCAGCGGTTTGACTTTAAGCGTGTGGACAGCGAAAGCATGGTCAGCCGTATGCGGTTTATTGCTAACGAGGAGGGCTTTACGCTTGACGAAGAAGCGGCTTTGCTGATTGCGAAAATTGCCGACGGCGGCATGAGAGATGCGCTTTCCGTTCTTGACCAGTGTGTTTCGAGAGAAAAGCATATCACGACCGAAACCGTCTGTTCGGTTGCGGGGCTTACGGGCCGTCAGCATCTGTTTGACCTTGCGGACGCCGTGAAGAAAGAGGACGCCGCCGCCTGCCTTTCGATCATCAATGAGCTTCATAACGGCTGTTTCGATATGGAACGGCTTTGCTCGGAGCTGATCAATCATTTCAGGAATCTGATGATAACCAAAACCGTCAAGAACGCCGAAAGCGTTTTAATCGGAACACAGTCGGAGCTTGATTTGTACCGCAGTCAAAGCGCTTCGTTTACGCTGGAGGCTTTGCTTTTTGCGATTGACTTACTTCAGAATACATTGACCGAAATCAAAAGAGGAGCCAACCGCCGGGTCGAAATGGAAACAGCGGTGATACGGCTTGCGCACCCGTCGCTTTCCGACGACCGCAACGGTATCTTAAGACGGCTTGCCGACCTCGAAGCAAAAATCAAAAGCGGTGTGACCATAAAAGTCAGCGAGCCGCCGAAGACGCAGCAAGAAGAACCCGAAAGGGCTGTCAAACCGCAGGAGCCGAAGCCCGAAATAAAAGACGTTCCGAAAGAAACTACTGTAAACCGCTTCGAACCGCCGGAACAGGAAGCACAGCCGACACCGCCCGAGCCTGAAAAGCCGCAAACAAAAGAGGAAGCGGCTGAAAGCGCATCGGACGGCGCTGACGTGATGCTTGAAGAATGGCCGCAGGTGCTTTCGGAGCTGAGCCGTATCAATATGCCGCTTAAAGCGATTCTGACCGGCTCTGTGGCATACATCAGAAACGATTTTGTCCTGATTAAAAGCGAAAACCCGACGTTTTCAAGCTTTATCAAAACGGGCAGAAACGCAAGGGACGTCAAAGAAGCGATTCTGCGTACAACGGGCAGAAGCTACCGGCTCGGTATCTACACCCCGAAAGCCGAAGCCGAACCGAAAGAACAAAAAAAGACCGACCCTCTTGACTCTTTTCTTGAAAAGGCAAAAGGACTCGGTGTGAATATCCAATCCGAATAAAAGAAAAGGAGTAAAAACC
>JALEYA010000257.1 GCA_022779945.1 Oscillospiraceae bacterium
TTGTCATGATACTGACGGTCATTCAGACGGTTGTCACAAAGGAAAGGGGGAATAAGCATGCTGACAAAAAGAAAAAAGATAAGTAATTGGATACTCGTTGCCGTTTTGATTGTGTTGTCGTTATTTTTCCTCTTCCCCGTCATCTGGATGCTTGCCAATTCCTTTAAGACCGACGCACAGATTACAGCCGATATGAATTCGGCGGCGGCTTTTATCCCCCCTGCTTTAACCGGCAGTTTTCTGGATAACTATATTTCAATTCTTACCAACACAAGCTTTCTGCGCTATATGCTCAACACCCTGTTTTATGCGGCCGTGCTGATTGTGCTTGGCGTCATCGTAAACGGGCTTGCCGGCTATGCGCTTGCCAAAATCAAATTCCCGTTCCGTGAACGCTGGCTTCTGATTATTATGCTTCTGATGATTGTTCCGATGGAAACGATTATCACGATCCATTTTTTGTTCGTGGCGAAGCTCGGACTGTTGAACACCGTTATCGGCTATATTCTTCCGATGATTGTCAATCCGTTCAATATCTTCTTGTTCCGACAGGTGTTTATCAGCTTACCCGACGATATTTATGAAGCGGCTCAGTTAGACTTTTGTAGTCCCGTCAAATATTTCTTTACCATGGTTCTTCCCATGTCAAAGAGCGTTGTGGCTACTGTCAGCGTGTTCACCTTCCTGAATGTGTGGAACGACTACCTCTGGCCGTCGCTTGTGTTTACGTCGAGTGACCTGCTCACAGCGCAGATCGGACTGAACGCCATCACCTCAAACGAAAACACAACCATGGGTCAGACGCTTGCCGTCATTACGCTGATTACGATCCCGGTTATCATTATTTACTCCTTCTTCTCCAAGCAGATTGTAGAGGGCGTTGTTTCAACAGGCTCAAAAGAGGGCTGAGTTTAAAAAGAAAGGGAATCATTATGAGCTTTATAGAATTAAAACACATCGGAAAAAAATATGCCAATTCTGACAAAAATGCCGTGACGGATTTTAATCTTGAAATCGACGAAAAGGAATTTATCGCTTTTGTAGGGCCGTCAGGCTGCGGAAAATCAACGACGCTTCGTATGATAGCGGGCTTTGAAGAAATCACCGAGGGCGAATTGTATATCGACGGCGTAAAAATGAATGAGGTTGCGCCCAGAGACAGGGGCATATCCATGGTGTTCCAGAACTATGCGCTTTATCCGCACATGACCGTCGAAAAGAACATATCCTACGGGCTGAAAAATATGAAGGTTCCGAAAGATGTTAT
>JALEYA010000081.1 GCA_022779945.1 Oscillospiraceae bacterium
TTCGGGTCGCCCGCTTGTTTTTTTGCTTCTTTTTGGGCTGCCTTAGCGCGACAGCCCCGTTTCGCTTATATTAAATTTTTTTCGGATTTCTTACATCTCATTCCCCCATCATTTCCCGTGTCGCCTGCGAAAACTGCTGAACACCGGCAAACATGAAATCGTCCGAAACATGGCAGTATCGGTCGGTTGTCATGGCAAGGGTTGAATGATTCACAATTTGTAACCGAATCGAAAGACTACATAACTCTGATTTCGTCGCCCTCAAAAACCTTTCCGCCTTTGATGACTCTTGCAAAAACGCCCTCCTTGGGCATAATGCACTGACCGACAAGTGCTCGGATGGCACAGCCGTCGTGACATTCCTTGCCGATCTGACTGATCTCAAGTACGCATTCGCCGACCTGAAGTCTTGCTCCGACGGGTAGGGTGTGAAGAACGATGCCCTCGGTTGTGATGTTTTCGGCAAACACACCGTGGCAAAGCCCGTTTGTCGGCATGCCTTTTGCTTTTTCAATGCTTTCTTTGGCAAGCAGACTGACCTGCCGGTGCCATTTTCCGGCGTGGGCATCGCCCTCAAAGCCAAAATCTTCAATCAGTACGCCCGGATTGATTTTCGTCTTGGGCGTGCCCTTTTTTTCGCTGATGTTGATGGAAAGTACTTTTGCCATATTCTAACCTCCTATTTTATCAAGTCCGTGAAATCCCGCATAGCCGCAGGAAAAGCTGTGACCTTTCGGCTTTGAAGCGATCGCATTTCTGACTGCTTCCGTTAGCTTTTCTTCGTTGTCAATCCAATCTCTGATATCGAATTCCGTATCACTTCCGAGACATGGTCTGATTTTTCCGTCGCTTAAAACCCGTATGCGGTTGCAGTCGGAGCAAAACTGTTCGCTGATTGGATTGATAAAGCCGATTCTGCCCTGAAAGCCGTCCGCCGCGTAATATTTCGCAACACTTTTTTCGATATTAGACTTTTGGCTTTCAAGCGGCTTTAAATACGGGAAGCGTCTGAGGATTTCTTCTCCCTTGATAATCAACCGTTCGTTTTCTCCGGTGTCGGAAAACGGCATCAGCTCGATAAACCGTACGTCGATTTTCCGGTCTTTGGCAAGATGTATCAGATTTTCGGCGTCTGCGTCATTCTGACCTCTAATCAGCACACTGTTGATCCGGATATGGGAAATTCCACATCTTTCGGCCTCTTCTATTCCGTCTAAAACGTTCTGTAAGCAGTCGCAGCCGGTGAGGGCTTTGTATTTTTCTTTGTCAAGCGTGTCAAGGCTGATGTTGACAGCGCTGACACCGCTTTTTTGAAGTCCTTTGGCATATTCCTTCAGCCTGACGCCGTTTGTGGTCAGCACAAGTTTCTTTATTCCGTCCGTTTTGCTGATACGTTCGGCAATATCCGGAATATCGCTTCGCATCAGAGGCTCACCGCCTGTAAGCCGGACTTTTGTAATACCGCAAACCGCAAAAGCGCGGACAATTTTTTCAAGCTGAGAAGCCGAAAGCTCATTCTCATTTGTTTCGGTTTCGTCCTTGCAGTAGATACAGTGAAGCGGGCAACGCTTGGTGACCGACAACCGAAGATATTCAATTTTTCGTCCGTATGAATCTGTCATATGAAACCTCAAATCCTGTAATCGCTTTTTCCGCCTGTTTTTTCGAGCAGATGAATGTCTTCGATTCTCATCCCTCTGTCAATCGCCTTGCACATATCGTAAACAGTCAGCGCCGCTACGCTGACTGCGGTAAGTGCCTCCATTTCGATCCCCGTTTTGTAGCTGCATTTTGCGAACGAGTAAATATATAATTCGTCTTTACCGTTGTTGTCAAAGCGGATTTCAACCGATTCGATCGGAATGTTATGACAAAGCGGTATCAGCTCAAAGGTTTTTTTTGCCGCCATGATGCCGGCGATTCTTGCCGCCGCAAGTCCGTCGCCTTTTTTCAGTTCGGACGAAAGAAGCTCTCCGAGTGTTGCGGGCTGCATGATAAGCCTGGCAAATGCTTTTGCCGTTCTTTCGGTTATCTTCTTTTCGCCGACGTCAACCATGACCGCTTCGCCGTTTTTATTCAGATGAGAAAATCCATCCATTTCATCGCACCTTTCAAAGTTTTACTTTTTCATCCGGACATGAATTCATTCCCATTCGATACCCACCCATTTCCGAAAGCCGTTTCCTGAATTCTTCGCTTCGGAGGACTTTCAAAAATGCCTGCACACAGTCGGTTTCATACGCCTTTTCATCAATCAGAAAATCGTATTCCTCCACGCAGATTTCGATAAAATCAAGGTCATACATTCCGGCGGCGGAATAAATTCCTAAGCCGCAGTCGGCGTTCCCGTTCGCAATCTGAGCCGCCACCGCCGTATGGGTAAACTCTTCGGTAGCAAAGCCTTCGATTCTGTTTTCGTCAAGACCGTACTTTTTCACAAGAAAGTCGCACAGGATTCTCGTTCCCGAGCCTTTCTGACGGTTGACATAACGGTAAGATCGGATATCTTTAAAGCTTTTGATATTCAGCGGATTTCCTTTTTTCACCATCAGACCCTGGATTCGTCCGACACCCTTGACGAGCTTCACGCCGCCTTGCGGAAAGTACTTTTTGATATAGCTTTCGTTGTATATCCCATTTTCGGTGTCCAGAAGATGAATGCCGCCCAAGTGAGCCGTGTGCGTCCGGACGGCGGTCACCGCACCCATTGAACCGACATGAGACGAGCAAAGCCGAACCGGTGTTTCGCTTCTTTTGAGCAGTTCGGCAATTTCGTCAATCAGCGGATCGTGGCTTCCCGTAACAATCAGCGCGTTTTCGATATCTTCTTTGGGTCTTAAAAGCCTGACGCTGACCTGTTCTCCGATTTCGTAGCCTTCCGAGTTCTGCGGTACTTCAAGTATGCCGTCCGCTTTCGTGAAGCTTGTAATGACCCCGGCGGCTCTCGGTAAGGGCTGAGCAAAAAAGCCGTTTTCATTCTTGCCGACCGTCACCCGGACGAACTCTTTATACTTCAATGAGGACACGATGCTTCTTGCCGCTTTAGCGGTAATAGCAGTGTCCGGAGGAGTCGTTTTTCCCGAAAGATAGTCTGCAACGAGCTTAACAATCTCGTTCATGACCACGATTCCCGAAACGGGGTAGCCGGGAAGTCCGATGACCGGCACTTTTCCGATCAGACCTAAAACGGCCGGCTTGCCCGGTTTTGCGGCAATTCCGTGGACGAGAACCCCACCTAAGGAATCGATGATTTCGCTTGTGTAATCGTCTCGTCCTGCCGAGGAACCGGCAAGCACCAAAACCGCATCACATTCTTCTGCAGCCTGGCTGATTGCATCGGTCAAAAGCTCTTTTTTGTCGGGAACAATGTCATAGGTTTTGCTGTCTGCGCCGATTTCGCCGAGCATACCCGAAAAAATGACGGAGTTGAACTCGATGATTTCGCCTTTTTTCGGGTTTGAGGTTGGGCTGACGATTTCGTCACCTGTCGGAATGATGCCGAAAATCGGTTTTCGGATGCATTCGACCTCGGTGACACCGCCGGCAAGAAGCGCACCGCAAAGTTGCGGCGTCAGAACCGTAAAAGAGGAAGCGAGCATATCGCCCATACAGATGTCCTCGCCGATCTGCCGGATATTCTGCCACGGGTGAGCGGACGAATAAATCAGAACTCCGCCGTCTTTTTCGGTGATATCCTCGACCATGATGACGGCGTCGTATTCGTCGGGAATGGCATCTCCTGTATCCACAACCTTAAAGCTTCCGTCCGGCAAAAACAGCGGTTCGTTTTCGGCGGCGCTGACCGTGTCGGCTGATTTTACGGCAATTCCGTCCATGGCGCTTGCGTTGTAATGCGGAGAGCAGATGACGGCGTAAACGGCTTTCGCCAGCACTCGTCCGAACGCTTCGTTCGTTTTCACCGGTTCGGTTTTTCTGTCGCCGACCGCATCTTTGACGGCGCCGAGATAGAGACTCAGCGCTTCTTCAATCGGTACATTGTTCAGATAGTTTTGCTTCATTTTATCACCTGCATTTTTTAAAACAAATTCACTGTGACGGCTTCTCCCAATTTCAGTCCTTCGCAGTTTCGGCCGATGATGACATAGCCGTCGCTTTCGGACAAAAGGGAAACGATTCCCGACTTGCCGAAAACAGGGATTGCCTTGCCGTTTTCAAGCTTCACGCAGACAATTTCCTCTCTGCCGTGGTTGGACGGAAGATTGCACGAAAGAACAGCTGTTTCGGTTCGGTTCGGCCTTATAACGGCGCCAAGCTTTTTCAAAAGCGGAAGCACAACCCTGACCGACACAAAATAAGCCGCCGTCGGGTGACCGGGAAGCCCGAAAACCGGTTTGCCGAAGCAGTTGCCGAAGATCGTCGGTTTGCCCGGCTTCATGGAAATTCCGTGAAAACAAAGTGTGCCGTTTTCGTTGATGATTTCGGCGGTCAGATCTCTTGCTCCGGCGGAGGAGCCGCCTGAAATCAGAACAACATCACTTTGCTTTGCTGCTTTTTGCAAAGCCTCTTCAAGCAGGTTTTTGCTGTCCTTGATGATGCCGAAATCAACAACGTCACAGCCGTTTTCGGAA
This sequence comes from Oscillospiraceae bacterium, assembly GCA_022779945.1. GTDB lineage: Bacteria > Bacillota > Clostridia > Oscillospirales > Acutalibacteraceae > UBA6857. The sequence continues at coordinate 4,590 of JALEYA010000081.1, forward strand.
AGCAAAGCTGACAGCATACAGGAATTGATGTTGCGGATCTTTCCGTCCGTCGGCTTTTCGGTGATCGGGATCAGCTCGTCACCGGTCGAAATCACAGCAACGACAGGTCTTTTGACACACTCAACCCCGGTAATTCCGAGCGAAGCTAAAATACCGATATGCGTCGAAGAAAGGATCGTTCCTTTTTGGATGACCGTTTTTCCGGGTGTGATATCGTCGCCTTTTTTTGTCACGTTTTCAAAGGGTCCGACTGCTTTGAAAACAAGACAAAGTCCGTCAAAATCCGTTTGCGTATATTCAAGCATTACGACCGAATCTGCCCCCTCCGGGAGCATACCGCCGGTGGAGATTCGGATACATTCGCCTTTGTTGATTTTCGTATCGGCTTTTTTGCCCATGAGAATTTCACCTTTGAGGGTCAGCATCGCCGGAATGCTTTCCGACGAGCCGTAGGTGTCCGAAGCCGAAACCGCAAAGCCGTCCACCGTGGAGCGGGAAAAGGGCGGGATAAATTCACCCGAGATGATATCGCTTGCCGTTTTTCTGCCGATACAGCTTGCAAGCGGAACTACTTGCGTTCCGACCGAATCCAGCTGTATACCGTTTTGCACGGTTTGGGTGGCTTCTTTCGTTGAAATGACGTTCAGCATAGCTGCTCCTTTCCGCTTTCATCGGCATTTACCGAGAATTGAGCGATAAATTTTTTGCCCCATTCGCTTTTTTGCTCTTTAAAAAAGTTGGCGGAAGAAGCGTCCTCGATGATTCCGCCCTTGTGAAGCAAAAGGATCCGGTCAGAGTGTTTTCCGGCTTCAACAGGAGAATGCGTCGAAAAAATCACGGTACAACCGTTTTCTTGTCGGTATCTTTCAATTGCGTGCCAGACGGTGTCTGTACCGTCAATGTCCACCGCTCCCGAAGGCTCGTCAAGAAGCAGGGTGTCGCATTCACAGACAAGAAGCCGCGCAAGAGCGAGCCGTTGTGTTTCGCCGCCCGAAAGCTTTTTGGCATTTCGCTCCTTTAAGTCGTATAGACCTAAAAGCTTCAGAATCTTTTGTGCTCTTTCGGCTTTGCTCTCGCCGCTCATCGCATACAGAACGTTTTTTTCAACACTCATCGAAAAGGCATAGTTTACCTGCGGCATATACAGCACTTTTCCGAAACCGTCCGCTGTGCCGCTGTCGGCTTTTGTAAGTCCGGCAAGAATTTTCAAAAGCGTACTTTTCCCGCTGCCGTTCGGACCGGTTACGGCAATCGTTTCGCTTTTTTGGATTGTCAGCGTGTCAATCGAAAGCACGGTTTTTTCGCCGTAGCTTTTTTTCAAATCGGATATATCCGGCATTTTCCGTCCTCCGTTCAGTTTTCTGCTTTTTCGTCTTTTGAAAAGATCCCGGCAAGAATATTGACGATCAGTGAAATCAATAAAAGCACACAGCCGAGAGCCAGCGCAAAGCTGAAGTT
>JALEYA010000046.1 GCA_022779945.1 Oscillospiraceae bacterium
CTTCTTACAGTCGCAGGCTTTATAGACATAGTCGATATTTTCAAGAAGGGTGCCGTTGCTTCTGATTGTATAAAAGAACACACGGTTTTTGATATGCATTTTACCGAAAAAGAAGACCAATATCCGTCCGATCAAATTGATGGCAAGACGCTTCAGCCGTCCGATTGAATCCGTAATTTTCCGTTTGCGGTTTTTCAGTGTGACCGCCGTAAAATAAACAGACTTATACTTTCGGTAAAGGGCTTTACAGTCAGGCGGCAGACAGTCCTGTTCGTCTTTTAAGAGCTTCAGAGCCTCCTCCTCGGTATAAGGCAGATAAGCGCCGCGATGATAAAGCTTCTTGAATTTTGAATGTTCATACAGCTTATACATATCCCGGACAGGATTGTCGGAAAAGGAGAAATGAATGCCGTTCAAATGGTCTGTCCGGAACAGCTTATTACAAAAGAACAAGTCAAGAGCAAACATACTGTCTCCCGGTTCCACCCTTGCCGCATCCATACTCGAATAAAAGCTGAGATCCGAAAAAGAGTACTCGCTTGTTTTCTGACCGTCGAACTTCGTAAGAGGCGACGTTGTAAAGCCGTATTTTTCACCGCTCTGATGAGCAGTATAGTGGCGCATCAGGATTTTGGGATTCAGCCTTGCAAAGCCGTCCTGATACATGATATATTTCGTGCGGCATTCCGATAAAGCGGTGTCCTTAAAATCAGCAAGCGACTGTGCCTCAATAAACCGGACATTTGGAAAATCAATCCATTTTTTCGGGAAGATGTCGCGTAATCTGCTGTCAACCAGCAGTTCAAAGCACGGCATGGTTTGTTCAAAAACGGACGAAACCTGAATCTCCAGACGTTTTTCGTGCAGATGTCCCCTTTTTTCACTTTTGCCGATGCAGACGGTCACTCTCGGATTTTCAGCCATCTCGGCTTTATTGTCAATCAGACGTCCATCATAAAACAGATCCTTATTCATGGAAAGGAGACGCTTGCGTCCGGCACCCGAAAGCTTTGAAATCAACTGATTCAGAATATCGACATAGCGTTTGATTTCAACGTCTTCAAGCGACCAGAAATGGCGGTAATAGCTATATAGCAAAACCGTAATTTCTTTGAGTATCAATTCATCAATATAGCAGACAGATACTTTTTTCAGTTCCTTCCGGTCGAAATCCGAAACACAACTTTCAAAAGATTTGTTGAAAGCCTCATGCGCGCGTTCAAGAATAAACTCATAAGCATCAAGATAATGTTCGATCGGAAACTCAGCGACTCCGCTGTTCATGACAGGTATCACATAGCTTGCGGCGCCTTTGGACGAACAGACGATGACACTACTTTCAAACGCGAACGGCAGCGTAAAAGCGGCCTCTCTCGCTTTCCCGAAGGCACTGAATTCAAGACCGAGCTGTTTGATTCTTTCTGTCTTGAAAAGCTTATTGGTTACCGACGGATTCCATATCAGTTCGGTATCGAATTTGTCGGTTTTTTTGCGTCCTGACAAAATTCCGCTGCTTTTAAAGATATGCTTTCCGTAGATATCGGAGCTAGCCATCGGTGCAACGCAAAGATCGGCATCTTCCTTTTCCGCCTTTTGATACATATCTTCGATTAAATCTTTTGTAAAAATTACGCTGGCATCGCCGAAAGCGATATATTTGCCTTTCGCAATCGAAATACCGTAGTTTCTCGCAAGAGAAAAGCTGTATTTGTCAACACGATGATACTGAAACCTCTTATCGGTGCAGTAGCTTTTCATGATCTCGGCCGAGCTGTCGGTTGAATCGGCGTCAATCATCAGAACTTCATATTGTTTAAAAGTCTGACTTTTTATCGAATCAAGTGCCGTTTTCAGGTTTTTTTCATCGTTATGAACCGATATGATTATTGAAACTTTTACTGACAAAAGATCTCAACCTTTCTGATTTATCATGGCTCGTCAACAGACGGAGAAACTAAGGTCAAAGCATCAAGGAACTGACTGTCGGACGCAAGCTGCTTGGTCTTGGTTTTAAGCTCCGACTCCAGGTCAGGTGTCAGACCGACGGAATGAAAGCTTTCACTGCGATAAGGCTTGACTTCGCCGACCGCAAGCAAAACGGCGCTTCCGTCGGAAAGACGAAACACATCCCGCTTAAGCCCGATGCCTTTTGTTGTATTTCCGACAAGTTCAGCTTTTCCGAAATCCCTCATGTTGCAGGCGAACAGTTCGGCCGCCGCCGCAGTATTGCCGTTTATTAAAACAGCCGTCGGGAGATTGATTTCTCCGGCTTCGGTGGTGTATTGTGTGACCGTTTTTCCTTCGGAATCCACAATCGTAGCGGCAGGAGAAGAAGTATCATTGATGGGTACAAAAATATCAAGCACCTGCATACAAACGTCAAAATTGGTGCTGGCATTATTTCTGACATCGAGCACAACGGCTTTCAGTCCGGAGGAGACAATTTTATCGACCGCTGCCTGAGCCTGCTCAGGTGTTGATGCATAGAAATCTGAAATCTTTATATAGCCGACATTTCCGTAAATTTTCGATGACACCGATTTTGCTTCATAGCCTTTAACGATGTTTACGGTTGTATCCTTTTTCGCCCTTCTGTATGTAATATTGACGCTTGTGAGCTTATCACCGGACAGCTTCGCTTCCATATCATTATAGTTATTTGCATCAATCATTATACCGTCAAAAGCAATAATCACATCACCGACGGCAAGACCGGCACTTTGCGCCGGCGAATCATCGTAGACATCAGTGACTTCGATATAGCCTTTTTTGTTCTTTTGGTACTCGATTCCGATTCCCGACATTTCACCCTGCGTCTGTGCAATATAATCGCTGTATTCGTCAGCAGACAAAAAGCGGGAATAATTATCACCGAGTCCTGCGATGTATCCATGAGCGAAGGCAAGCTCAAAGCTGTCTTCATCTTTTTTTCCGTAGTAATTATTATTGATGATTTTATCAAGTTCATCAATAATTTTGTATTTTTCAATTTTTTCCGGCAAAGCACCGAGAACATTATTGTATCTTCCGCTGACAACGGAAACAGTCACGGCGCATGAAACCGTAATCGCAATACACAGTAAACCGATAGCAATACCCAACGGTATCTTTTTATTCATATTGCCGCCCCTTTCAAACTTTTTAATATGGAAAAAGCACAATCAGAGGGGCAGAAAATCCTACCCCTCGATCATGATTTACGGTTTTTTAACGTAATTGAGCGGATTTTGTTTCGCTCCGTTATATCTGATTTCAAAATGAAGATGAGGTCCTGTCGAGTTTCCGGTCGAACCGACATTGGCAATATGCTGACCTTTTGAAACGTGCTGGCCGGTAGAAACACTCAGACTGGAGCAATGACCATACAATGAGACAAACCCGTCACCATGGTCGACAATAACATAGTTACCGTAGCCTCTGTTGCTCCAAGTGGCAGTAATAACCGTTCCTGCGCGGGTTGCGTATACGGGCTTACCATAGATTCCGCCGCCGGTAATATCAATACCGCCGTGGAAGCTCCAGCCGGAAATGCTTGCGCTTCGGTTACCGTATCCGCTGCTGATATAGCACGAGGCTCCGCCCAACGGCCATGCCCAAGACGCATTAGAAGCATACGAGCCGCCGGAAGCTGCCGGTGTTCCCGAAGAAGATCCGCCTGAAGACGATGAATTCGTCGGAGCTGACGGATCGTTATTGGACGCCGGAAGTGTTGACGCCTGAGTCGTGGTCGGCCTGGTTGTTGCCTGATAAGCCTTGATAATACGGTCGATTTCCGCGTCCGCAGCTTCACGTTCCGCCTGAAGGGTTTTGATATAGTTTTCGTAAACTGCGCTGTTTTTATCCAGATCGGTAATATACTTTTCAACGGTAGCGTAACTGTTTTCAAGCTGCTTCACCGTTGAAGAGTGCTCCTTCTGCTTCGCAACAAGCTCTTTCTTTTTGGAAACCGATACATCTTTTTGTGCCTGAACTTCGTTGGATTTCTGGGTAAGCTCCGTTTGCTTGGTTTCCAACGTAATTTTTGAATCTTTCAGCTTGGTAACGGTCTCTTTAAACTCGTTGATGACTTTCTTGTCATCTTCACTCATTCTTTTCATCATTTCAAGACTTGTCAAAAAGCCTGAAAGACTGTCTGCGCCCATAAGAATCTTCAAAGTTGATTCATTTCCGTTGATATAAGCAGCACGAAGCTTTGCAGCAAGCAGATCCTTCGATGAATCGATTTTATTGTTGGTTTCATCAATCGCTTCATTCGCTACATTGATTTCATCTTTGATGACGGAAATTTCATTTCTCAGTTGTTTGATTTTATTGTTACAGGTTTCAATATCTTCATCAATGGAACCGATTTGTGTTTCAAGAGTCGAAACCTTGTCTTCAACAACCGAAATCTGGTTCTCGAGGGTATCAAGATACTCCTGTTGCGATTCTTTCTTATCCTTGAGCGATTTCAGAATACTTTTATTCTTTGAAATCTGACTGTCAAGATCATCAATTTTATCTTCCAGTTCCTGCTTTGTTGATACGGCACCTGCCGTATGTTCGGGTACAACAAACGATATTGCAGCAAAAACAAAAGTGAAGCATAAGAAAAACGAAAGTACTTTTTTCATTGACATAACCTCCTGTTTGCTTGAATTTTAAACGATCGAGCTTGCCTCGCTGCCCTCTTTTTTCAGATATTTCCGAATCGACACAACGCTTCCGAAAGAGCCGAGCAACGCACCAGCCAGAATATAACCGACAACGAGCATCGGAAGAATATCGGAAACAGAAACCGTCGCACTTCCGAAAAGACCGAACAGTGAGCTTAACGCGTCTCCTTCGGTGATCTGAACCACATATGTCAGCGCAAGCGCAACCACACCCGAAATCAGACCGATGATAATACCTTCAACCATAAACGGCCAACAGATAAACACATTCGTTGCGCCGACGGATTTCATAACCTGTATATCAATTTTTCTTGATACCATTGTGATTCTGATGGTATTAGCAATAATAAACAGCGACACAACCACCAAAACGGCAACAAGAACAACACAAATCGCTGTTATTGATTTTTGAAGTGTGGAAATCTGATTGACGATTTCCTGACTTTCACGAACCGTATCAATATTGTCGACGTTCTTGATTGCCTCAAGCGTAACATTAAATTCATCAATATTGCTGACGGTGATGCGATAAGAATGCGGAAGCGGATTCTGGATAACACCATCAAGCATTTCCTTATCCAGGCCGAATTCTTTCATTTGTTCCTCATATCCGGCTTCCTTAGACACAAATTCAACATTTGTAACATTCGGAATTGCTTTCAGATCGGTATTGATCTTATTCAGGGCGGCATCGTCGATTCCGTCCTTGACAAAAGCTACAACAACGTTTTGCTTTTCAACATCCTTAACAAGCGTTTTGATATTGAAGAGCAAAAGGAAAGAAACGCCGATAAGCAAAAGACAAACCGTAAGAACGCTGATAGAAGAAAGGGACATACTTCTGTTGGAAACGAGATTTTTAAATCCCATCTTGGTCAGATACGAAGTGTTCAGTCCGCCGGAGGATCTTCTGCGATTTTTCTTCTTTTTCTTAGCCATCTTTTCCGACCTCCTTTTCACCCTGATCGTCACTGTCGCTTGAAGCCGAAGGAGCGGATACACCGGCGATATCGGGGTTATATACGTTCTTCGGACCGACATCCGAGACGATCTTTCCGTTTTCAATCGTAACGATTCTGTGATCGAACTGATGAACGAGCTCAAGGTCGTGTGTTACAACAACAACCGTTGCGCCCAACGAATTGATCTTGTCGAAAAGACTCATAATTTCGTTCGAGAGAACCGGGTCAAGGTTACCGGTCGGCTCGTCGGCGATAATAACACCGGGATTGTTTACAAGCGCTCTTGCAATGGCAACACGCTGTTTTTCACCGGTTGAAAGCTGGTTCGGGAAACAATTGGCCTTTTTGGAAAGGTCGACCAGCTTCAGTACATACCGTACACGTTTGGTAATCTTTCTTTCGCCCATTCCGATAACGCGAAGGGCAAACGCAACATTGTCGTAAACCGTCATTTTCGGGATAAGACGAAAATCCTGAAAGACAATTCCGAGCATTCTTCTCAGATACGGAAGCTCACGGTTTTTGATACCGTTGAGATTGTAAGAACCAACATGAACGATGCCCGAATCAACCTTTTCCTGACCCATGATAACATTCAGGAACGAGCTCTTACCGGCTCCTGAGGCTCCTACGATAAAAACAAACTCACCGTCGTCGATTTTGATATTGAAATTATCAAGAGCGATAACACCGTTTGTTTTGTACTTCATAGTAACATTTTTAAATTCAATCATATTTTTACCTGCTTCAAAGTCGTAGCCGATTAATATTTAACCGGCTTTGCATCTAAGTATTTCTTGACCATGAGGGCAACTTTAAAGACGATCGCATCATCAAATTCGCGAAGATCCAGCCCGGTCAGTTTTTTAATTTTTTCAAGTCTGTATACAAGGGTATTTCTGTGGACAAAAAGCTTTCTTGATGTCTCGGAAACGTTGAGGTTGTTTTCGAAAAATTTCTGAATTGTAAAGAGAGTTTCGTGATCAAGACCGACAATGGAGCCTTTTTTGAAAATTTCCTTGAGGAAGGTTTCACAAAGTGTTGTCGGAAGCTGATAGATCAGTCTCGCTATACCGAGATTCTCATAGGTTACGATTGTTTTTTCGGTATCAAATACCTTGCCGACTTCAAGTGCAATCTGCGATTCCTTGAAAGAACGGGGAAGATCCTTAACACCGGCAACAATGGTGCCGATGCCGATGATACAATTGACAAAATACTCAGTATGAAGCGTGTCGACAATGGATCTTGCCAATTTTTCAAGATCCTTTATGTCGGTGCCGGGACGGACTTCTTTTACGAGGGTGATATCCGTTTCGTTGATATTGATTACATGGTCTTTTGTCTTGTCGGGGAACAGATGCTGAATGGCTTCACTGACGGATACGTCGGTTCTCTCCTGCGTCCGGATAAGAAGCACACAGCGGGAAACCTCGTTGTTG
>JALEYA010000115.1 GCA_022779945.1 Oscillospiraceae bacterium
GGCGTTCGGCATAGTGCACAAATGATGTCGGATTTTAGGCGAAAATCCGCAGGAATCCTTCCGGATTTCAAGGATTTTCAACAACAAAGACGGCATTAGTTGGGCATTATGACGAATGTCGGGAGGTTTTTAGAGGTTGCCAAAAGAGAAAAAGTTCTGCCTGTTCAAGAAGGTGTTGAATATGGAGTTGAATATGAAAATCACCGATCTGCATTCTCATGTTGTTTTCGGTGTCGATGACGGATCCGACAGTCTGGCAATGTCTCTTGAAATGATAGGGAGACTGCGAAATCAAGGTGTACGCCAAATATTTTGCACTTCTCACAATGGCTACTGTCAAGAAGACGTTCAAAGATATCTTGCAAACTTTCAGATGCTTAAAATCTGTTCAGCAACAAGGTATCCTGATGTCAGCTTGTATTCCGGCTGTGAACTTTTATGTTCGGATTTATATATTGATGATATACTGTACGGGCTGGAAAGCGGTGTGTTTCTTCCATTGGCAGATTCAAAATATGTATTGACTGAACTATATCATGATGTCACGCCGAAAGAAGCAATTACCGTTACCGAAAAGCTGAGAGAAGCCGGTTGGAAACCGGTTCTTGCCCATATGGAGCGATACCCCGGACTGCACAGCAACAACGCAGTCAACGAGCTGATTCAAAAGGGGTGTCTGATCCAGGTTAACGCCATCTCATTTGCTGAAGACAGCCATGAAGAAACGAAAGTTATTGCACGATCGCTTTTGAAGAATCAGCTAATTCACTTTATCGGCTCTGATTGTCATAAAATTTATCATCGTCCGCCTGCAATATCAAAAGGAGTAGAATATATTTTCACTCATTCGAACAAAGAATATGCGAAAAAAATTGTATATGAAAATGTCCGACTGCTTATTCTGAACCAATCCTGACGGGACATATCATCAGGATTAATCTGTCAATAAATAAAAGCCTTCTGAATTCTGACATTTCTCAACAATTTAACTTTTCACACACAAAAACTTTTCCACCCGAACGCTTGCAAGAAACCGCAGTTTATAGTATAATTTTATAATAGACTGTAAAAAAGAAAGGAAAGCAAACAGAACCCTATGAATAAAAATCGTACCGCCGGTGTGCTTTTGCACCTGACTTCCCTGCCCGGCCGCTTCGGCACCGGCGTCATGGGAAAAGAAGCCTATCAATTTGTCGACAGCTTGAACGAAATGAATTTTCACCTCTGGCAGGTATTGCCGCTGACACCGGTTGACTTTACCGGCTCGCCGTACTGTTCGGTCAGCGCGTTTGCCGGCAATCTTTCGCTGATTGACCCCGAGGGTCTTTTGAAAGACGGACTTTTAACCGAAGAAGAAGTCCGGGAAAACGAATACGACGGCAGTATCTATCAGGCGAACCCTTATTTTGCTTTAACCAAGCGGCTCGAAGCACTCCGAAAGGCTTTTGGAAGAATCAATAACGATACCAAGGCGCTCGTTGACCTTTTCACCGAGCAGAACAAATGGGTCACCGACTATGCCCTGTTTATGGCAATCAAAGACCTGCATCAGCTTCGCCCCTGGTGGGAATGGGACGAAAAATGGAAGAAATACGAAAGCGCCAAGAAGCACGCAGACGAGCTTTCAGCCGAAACCGACTTTTACCGCTTTGCGCAGTTCGTATTCTTCACACAATGGCGTACCCTCAAGGAATATGCCAACGAAAAAGGCGTTTCTCTTTTCGGCGATATGCCGATTTATGTAAGCCTTGACAGCGTTGACGTCTGGAGCAACGTTTCCCTTTTCAAAATCAACAAAAAATCCCTTGCCCCCGAAGAGGTTGCCGGCGTTCCGCCCGATTATTTTTCCGCAGACGGTCAGCTTTGGGGCAATCCTCTTTATGATTGGAAGGCGATGGATAAGGACGGTTACCGTTGGTGGATCAGCCGACTGGAAGCCGCCTTGAAGCTTTACGACACGGTCAGAATCGACCATTTCAGAGCTTTTGCCTCGTATTGGGCAGTGCCTGCCGAAAGCAAGACCGCCAAAAACGGCGAATGGCAGAAAGGTCCGGGCATAAAGCTGTTCGATGCCGTCAAAAAGGCGCTTCCCGACGCGGATATCGTTGCCGAAGATTTAGGCGTTTTCGGCGAGGACGTCGTCAAGCTTCTTTCGGACACGGACTTCCCGGGAATGCGGGTCGTTCAATTCGGCTTTGATCCCGACGGCGACAGCACCCACCTGCCCCACAACTACCCGAAAAATTCGGTTGCCTACGTCGGCACGCACGACAACAACACAATTTTGGGCTGGCTTTGGGAAGCAAGCGAACGGGAAAGAGCGTTTGCCCTTCGGTACTGCTGCTTCGGCGGCAACAACTGGGGCGACGGCGGAAGCTACAGCGGCTCGTGCCGTGCGGTCATCGAAACGGTATGGAGAAGCTCAGCGGACACCGCAATCGTTGCGATTCAGGATATGTTAGGCTACGGAGCGGACGCAAGAATGAACAAGCCCGGAACTTGTGAGGATAACTGGTCGTTCCGCTTAGGTCCGGACGCACTCGGGAAGCTTGACAAAAACTACTATAAAGAAATCAACCGTCTTTACAGACGAGGATAATATCAGGAGGTCACACACATGATGGAAGTTATCAACCACGGCGTTTACCTTGTAGACGGCAGAACCTTAGTGGACGGAACCCCCGCCGAGCAGGAAGCCCGGCTTTCTTCCATGGGCGTTACGGCAGGAACAAGAAACGACACGATTGCATACGGCATTTTAAATGCCCACAATGTCGCAAAAGACGACAGCGGTATGCAGATCAAATTTGACGCGCTTATTTCTCACGACATCACCTACGTCGGCATCATTCAGACAGCAAGAGCCAGCGGACTTACACAGTTTCCGATCCCCTATGCGCTGACCAACTGCCACAACAGCCTTTGCGCTGTCGGCGGCACGATCAACGAGGACGACCACGTTTTCGGTCTTTCGGCGGCAATCAAGTACGGCGGCATCTACGTTCCCGCCAATCAGGCGGTCATTCATCAGTACGCAAGAGAAATGATGACCGGCTGCGGAAAAATGATTCTCGGTTCGGACAGCCACACCCGTTACGGTGCGATGGGCACCATGGGCGTCGGCGAAGGCGGTCCCGAGCTTGTAAAACAGCTTCTCAAAAACACCTGGGACGTCAAAAAGCCCGAGGTCGTTCTGGTTTATCTTGAAAACGCACCGAAAAAGGGCGTCGGTCCTCACGACGTTGCGATCGCTCTTTGCGGCAAGGTCTTCAAGGACGGACTTGTCACGAACAAGATTTTGGAATTTGTCGGTCCGGGCGTCAAGAATCTCAGCATGGATTTCAGAATCGGCATCGACGTCATGACCACCGAAACCGCCTGTCTTTCCTCCATCTGGGAGACGGACGAAACCGTCAAGAACTACTATGTCACCCACGCAAGACCCGAGGAATACAAGGAGCTTAAACCCGGCAAGGCGGCTTACTACGACATGGCGATCCGTGTTGACCTTTCGAAGATCGAAAGCATGATCGCTCTGCCGTTCCACCCGTCAAACGCGTACACCATTCATGAGCTTCAGCAAAATCCGTCCATCCTCAAAGAGGTGGAAGAAGCGGCAAAGGCTCAGTTCGGCGACAAGGTCGATTTCCGCCTTGAGGACAAGATCAAGGACGGCAAGATCTATGTTGACCAGGGCGTTATCGCCGGCTGTTCGGGCGGTATGTTCGAAAACATCTGCGAAGCGGCGGCGATTCTTGACGGCAAGTCAACCGGCGACGGCTACTTCTCCCTTTCGGTTTATCCGTCAAGCGTTCCGGTTAACCTTGCACTGATCAAAAACGGCGTTCAGGGCAAATTACTTGAAGCCGGTGCCGTATTCAAGCCCTGCTTCTGCGGTCCGTGCTTCGGCGCAGGAGATGTTCCGGCGAACAATGGTCTTTCGATCCGCCACACCACAAGAAACTTCCCGAACCGTGAGGGCAGCAAGCCTGGCGAAGGTCAGCTTTCGGGCGTTGCCCTTGTTGACGCACGCTCCATCGCCGCAACGGCACTCAACCACGGTGTTCTCACCGCCGCAACCGATGTGGATATTCCCGATTATGACAAGGAATACCACTTCGAAAAGGGCGTATACGACAAGCGTGTCTACAACGGCTTCGGCAGCCCCAAACCGGAAAGCGAGCTGAAATTCGGCCCGAACATCACCGACTGGCCCGCTATGTACGAGCTTTCCGACAATCTTCTTGTCAAGCTTGCCTGTGTACTTCACGACGATGTTACCACCACCGACGAGCTGATCCCCTCGGGCGAGACCTCGTCCTACCGTTCGAATCCGCTTCGCCTTTCGGAGTTTGCGCTGTCCCGCCGTGAGCCGCAGTATGTGCCCAGAGCCAAGGCTGTCGCCGCCGAAGAAGCCAGAAGAAGAGCGGACAACGGCTCCAAAGAAGTGATTGACGTCCTTTCCAAGGTCACCGACAACGCCGAAGAAACCGCAAAGAACACACAGTTCGGCTCCTGCGTATTTGCCTGCCGCCCCGGCGACGGTTCCGCAAGAGAACAGGCGGCCTCGTGTCAGAAGGTACTT
>JALEYA010000145.1 GCA_022779945.1 Oscillospiraceae bacterium
AAGCACTGCTCACGCTGCTCCGAAAAGAGCGAAGTGACAGAAATCCCGGCAAAGGGACATACAGAAGTAGTTGATGCCGCTGTTGAACCGACCTGCACCGAAACCGGTCTTACCGAAGGCAAGCACTGCTCGGTATGTGACGAGGTTCTTGTTGCCCAGGACGTAGTTCCGGCAAAGGGACACAGCTACGGCGAATGGATCATCGATAAAGAACCGACCTGCACAGAGGACGGAGCAAAGCACAAGGTCTGCTCCGTATGTAATGACACGGTCGAAGAAGTAATCACTAAACTCGGTCACGATTGGGCGGAAGACTTCACCGTTGATAAGGAAGCCACCTGCACCGAAGCCGGTTCAAAGTCCCAGCACTGCTCACGCTGCTCTGAAAAGAGCGAAGTGACAGAAATCCCTGCAAAGGGACACACCGAAGTGATTGATAAGGCTGTTGAACCGACCTGCACCGAAACCGGTCTTACCGAAGGTAAGCACTGCTCGGTATGTAACGAAGTCCTTGTTGCTCAGGACGTAGTTCCGGCTAAGGGACACAGCTACGGCGAATGGATCATCGATAAAGAACCGACCTGCACAGAAGCCGGTGCAAAGCATAAGGTCTGCTCCGTATGTAATGACGAAGTTTCCGAAACAATCACTAAACTCGGCCACGATTGGGCAGAGGAATTCACGGTTGACAAGGAAGCCACCTGCACCGAAGCCGGTTCAAAGTCCAAGCACTGCTCACGCTGCTCAGAAAAGAGTGAAGTTACAGAAATTCCTGCAAGGGGCGACCATGAATATGAAGCCGGTTGGACAATCGACATCGAGGCCACTTGTGATCACTCCGGCTGGAAGTCACATCACTGTGCATACTGTGACAGTACGACAGCAAGACCTGAGTATGAAGCTGACGGTGTTGAGATTCCGAAGCTTGCTCACAGCGTATCGAACTGGACAGAGATCAAGGCTCCGACCTGCACCTTGGCCGGTGAAAAGACCGGTACCTGCGATAATTGCGGCAAAACTGTAACCGAAACTGTCGCCAGACTCGGTCACAACTGGGGCACATGGGTCAGAACCGAGGATTCGACCTGCACCGTAAAGGGTTCGGAAACCCGTACCTGCGACCTTTGCGGCGAAACCCAGACAAGAGAGCTTCCGCTTCTTGAACATCATATCGTATCGATTCCCGGCTTTGCCGCAACCTGCGAAGAGCCAGGAAAGACAGACGGTGCTTATTGTGATGTCTGCGGACTTGTAACACAGTCACAGACTGAAATCCCTGCAAAGGGCCATGTTGATGCCAATGACGACGGCAAATGCGACTCTTGTGGCTGTGACTATGACGGCAAATGCAAATGTATATGCCACAATGACAGCCTGTGGTCAAAGATCGTAAGATTCATCTACACCCTGTTCTCAAAGATCTTCCGCAAGAGATTCGCTTGCTGCGAAGACATGGTGTTCTGGGGCGGAGAAATTAAGGATCTGACCTGATTTTAAGTGAAATTCAGACGCTGTCAAAAGCAAACGGACAAGGGGCTGTAAAAAAACAGCCCCAAAGAAAGAAAAAACTGAACAAGTCCGATGATAACGGATAATGAAAGAATCTCCTCCTATGGTATAATGAGAAAAACCATAGGAGGAGATTTTATGTTCAGAAGTTACAGACATATCAAGATGTAAGAGACAGATATATTGGGACTAAAAGCACAAGGATATACAAGATAAATTTCTCAAGTGTTCTATACGACTTTTCGGACAGGGGTGTATTTTGGGAAAATTGCGGATTAATTTTTCTGTATAAAAGTGGTAAATTTATATCAGGAAAATTCTTCTGTGTATTTTCACATATGGGAGGAAAGAAAAATGAACAACAGAAAACATACCTTGAAACGTGTTTTTGCATGCGCGGTTGTTGTCTTTATGGCGATTACGGCGACCATCATGAGCGGCGTTGTCGGCATTGAATTGCCGGAATGGTCGGAGGTGTTTGTAACAAAGGCGAGTGCAGAAACCGAGGGAAACTTGCAATATTCAGTTTATAACGGTAAAGCAACGATAACCGATTACACACCGCCAAACGACGGCGACCTTGTTATACCCGATACGCTCGGCGGCTATCCGGTAACAAGAATAGGTAATGGAGCTTTTGTCCGTTGCGCCGGCTTAACAAGCGTAACAATCCCGGACAGTGTAACAAGTATAGGTGTTGGCGAGTTTTACGGTTGCACCGGCTTAACAAGCGTAACAATTGGCAATAGTATAACAAGCATAGATATTGAAGCGTTTGAAGGTTGCACCGGCCTGACAA
>JALEYA010000053.1 GCA_022779945.1 Oscillospiraceae bacterium
TTCTTGCAAACGAGTACAGCGCATAGACCGAGCCGTCCTCACGGATTCCGTTTTTGATTTCCGAATAGTCGATTACGTCCGTGATCAGCGCCCAGGTCACCATCGAGAAAATACCCAGACCGAGCCAGACAAGCGTTTGGAAAAGCATATAGACCACGACGCTCTGCGGTCTTAAAAAGTAAAGGATCAGCGTCATGATGCCGGCGAAGAGATTCGAAACGACGCTGATTTCCGCCTTGCCGAACTTATTGGCAAGCGGCTTTGCCAGTACGGCGGAAACCGCCATGCCGCCGCCCATAAGAAGGGTAGAGGCGGACTGCATTTTTGCGCTTGAATAGGTGATCGGATAGACGTAGTTTGCCATTTGCTGCATGGTAAGCTGAGACATAAGCATGACGATCGAAGCGAAGATGATCGAAATCAGCGCGCGGTTTTTGAAAGCATTTTTCAGCATTCTGCCGACGCTGTTTTCCGCCTGAAGCTTTTCGGAGGTGACGCTGACAACTCTTTCCCTTACAAGAAAATAGCAAAGCAGATAGCAGATAACGGCAAGTACGGAAAAAATGCCTGCGATGAAAGTGAATCGGTTTCCGACAATTACATCGATCCCGAGCGTCTCGTCCTTTCGATAGGCGATAAGAGGAATGCCGGCGGTTACGACCATGCCCGCAAACATACCGCCCATGGTCCGGTAGGTCGAAAGCGACTGGCGGTCGGAGGGAGAGGCGGAAATGGCACTTGCCATTGAGCCGTAGGGGATATTGATGGAGGTATAAAAAACCGAGCCCCAAAGAATATACGTCACGAAAAGATAGGCGACCTTTGCGCCGTAGGGCAGTCCCGAAAGACCGCTTTGATAAATCAGAAACGAGGTCAGCGCAACGGGGATGCACATTCTTTTGATCCACGGACGGAATTTTCCCTGCGGTGTGATGCGGCTTGTGTCGCAGATTCTGCCCATGGCGACGTCGGTAAACGCATCGACAAAGCGGGCAATCATCATAATGGCACCGATGACAGCACCTGAGACACCCATAACGTCCGTGTAAAATTTCATCAGAAATGACGAGGAAAGAATAAAAGTAAAGTCGTTGCCGAAGTCGCCGAATAAATAGCCTATTTTATCTTTTGAGGAAAACGGTCTTGTTTCCGAACTGTTTTTCATTTTCAGCAATCCTTTCCGTAAAGAATTGATTTTCGGAAATTATTCTGCCAAAACAAACGGAAAATATACCTATAATACATTGCAGAAAATCTGACGAAAATAAGTTTGCAATGCAAGAATAACAATGAATGAAAATAAAAAACCGGCGCTCCTTTAAGAACGCCGATATATTCTGATCTGTTTTATGCGATTGTTCCTTCTACATCGGTGGTTGTGAAGTATTCGCTTTCAAAGTCCTGAATGTCCTGGAAAACGCCGAGTATCTTCTGAACCATTCTTTGAAGAGTGAGGATCGCTGTCTGGATGACACGGATAACGCGGGGAAGATTGTCTGTTTTTTCGACCCATACGGCATAAAGTGTTACGGTGCCGTCAACATAGATCTTATCGCCCTCGTAATAAAGGTTGCCGTCCTCGTCCTGCCAGCAAACGAACTCATGGTCAACTGCGATCGGGGTGTCTCTGGTAACTGTGACATATCCCGGACCGTCGAGTTTGAGACTCGGATTCGGCTTGTACATCATCGAAACACCGCTTGCGGTTTCGTTCTGATAAGAAATGCCGTACAATAAGTCCTTGTCCTCACCGATAATTTCGCTCAGATCGTCAAAGGTACCCTTGGCCGAAGCGGCAACGCCGAAGACCGAGAAAATGCAAAGTAAGGAAAGGAAAACAGCTATAAACTTTTTCATTAGTAAAACCTCCTTTATTTATATTCTTATTATAGTCGTAATATTTCATTTGATAGTTACAAATAAGAATATAAAAGCGATATGATTCATAAAAATTTCACATTCGTTTACGACTGCCCGGTTTTAGTGCCGGTTACGTCAGTTCGCTTTTGCTTTACCAGAGCGACAACGCCGATAATAAGAAATGTGAGAATAAAAGCATGAACGATTATGTCAATAAAATCTTCCTGAGCCAACGGCGAAAAAAAGCCCGAAAGCTTTCCGCCCAGCATGAATACGGTATCGAATCCGTAAAGTGCAAGACAGCCGTATAAAAAGCCCGGTTTCTTTTGGGAAAGAGCGGTGAATGCAATGGCAAGACCCATGAATGCAAGAATCCCTACGACTACCGCCGCTTTGGGAAGTGCCCCTTTGAATTCGGGGAAGAATTCGGAATCCTTCAAAAGAAACTCAACAGTGTAAAAGCTGAAATAAAAATTGAGATTTTTTGAAAATATCGCTTTGATGATATAGATAAGAGTCAGTATAAGCGACATTGCCATTGCCCCTTGGGCTGACTTGATGTCGGTTTGGATGCGCTTGAGCGTGAATTCATTTTTGTCCATAGGTTGCCTCCTGTATTGTAACGGATTTTTTTCAAAAACCGAGGGATATTTATTCTGATAATTATTTTGTCAAGGGCGTTGCTGTACCGTTTGCTCCGGCTTTTGCTTTTGTCTTATTCCCACTTGAGCCGTGCCAATTCACCTTTCATTTTTAACGTCGGAAAGTTCCACTGCCTTAACACTTCATACACACCGACGGCAACCGTGTTCGAAAGATTGAGACTTCTCGCTTCGTCAATCATCGGAAGCCGCACGCATTTTTCGGGATTTTCTTTTAACAGTTCTTCGGGAAGTCCGGCATCCTCGCGACCGAACACAAGGTAGGAATTATCCGGATATTCGGCGTCGGAATAAAGATGGCGGCCTTTCGTTGTAAAATAGAAAAAATTACCGTTCTGATTTTTTTCAAAAAAATCGTCAAGCGACTCATAATACGTGATATCAAGAAGATACCAGTAATCGAGTCCCGCTCTTTTCAGCTTTTTGTCGTCAACCGTAAATCCCATGGGCTTGACAAGATGCAGTCTTGCTCCCGTGGCGGCGCAGGTTCTTGCGATGTTTCCGGTGTTTTGGGGAATTTGCGGCTCGACAAGTACAATATTCAGCTGTGACAAAGTATCACCACACAAATTTTAATTTATCAGCCTAATAATGATATACGTTCAGACAATTTTTTTCAAGTGTTTAGCGGATTTTTCATTTTTTTCTTTATTTGCGGCGGATTATTTTCCGTTTTCCCGGAAAAACTAAATCAGACGGAAACGAACCGAATTTTTCCGCAAATCAGAATCAAGTGAAAGGAAGAGAATCTATGAACATGAAAAGCATTATGACCGGCGTCACCGTCGGCATGGCATTGGGCGGTGCAACGGCTTATATCAAAGGTGCAATGGCCGGCTCATCGATGAAAAAGGCCTATAAGAAAAAGGCGGCAAAATGTGCAAAAGCCATGGGTCAGATGTTTGACGACGTACAGTGCTTATTCAAGTAAGAAAAAAGCGGTTCATCGAGCCGCAAACGGAGGGTAACCAGCAATGAAAAGATTCATAAGCGTAATCGCTTTGTTGTCGCTTCTTTTAACGCTTTGCGCCTGCTCAAGACGCAAGGACGAAATCAAGGAAAACATTACCGATATGATGACCGACGCTTCCGAGGCGTTTACAACCGAAAGAAGCACGGCGGACACCGCCACGACTACGGAAAGGGCAAACGAGCCCACAAACGACGAGACCGCCACCAAGAGAAATCCGACGGCGGCCGCCGAACAGGAAACCGAAGTTGAGGTCAGCGAAACCGAGCTCAACAGCACAACCGGAACCCGCCAAATGGTGGAAACGGGAAAGCCCGACGCGAATGCGATTGCGGGCTTTTCCGCTTTACAGACAGTAAAATATACCGTACCGGCCAACACCAAAGGTCTCAGTAACAAAAAAAGCTGTCATTCTCATGGGCCGGCAAGCGGAGGACAGCCGCACTTTACGGTGGTTGGTTTTCAAAATACATTTGACAAATACGGTGCCTTGACGCTCGACCGCAAAAGCAAGGGAAAAGTTCTTTATTTAACCTTTGACTGCGGTTGGGAATATGAAAATCTGACGTCAAAGGTGCTCGACACACTGAAAGAGAAAAAGGTTCCGGCGGCGTTTTTCTGCACGCTCGATCACATCAAAAAACAGCCGGAGCTGATTGCAAGAATGATAAAAGAGGGTCACATCGTCGGCAACCATTCGGCAACGCACCCGTCGTTTGCTTCGATCAGCCGCGAAAAAATGGTAAATGAGATTGAAACGACCGAAAACTATCTTCGGGAAAACTTCGGTTATGCGGCAAAATATTTTCGTTTTCCCGCCGGGGAATACACTGAAAATGCGCTTGATCTCGTTTCCTCACTCGGATACATGAGCGTGTTCTGGTCGGTTGCCTATAATGACTGGAATGTCGATAAAATTCAGGGGAAGGACTATGCGGTGAAAACCGTTACGGACAGGCTTCATAACGGTGCCGTTATCTTGCTTCACAGTGTCTCGAAAGACAATGCTGCCGCCCTGGGCGAAATCATTGACAAGGCAAGAAGTGAAGGGTATGAATTCAAATCGCTGACGGAATACGGAAAATAAAGGACATATACCAATCTATATAACAAAAGCCGCCTTTCGGCGGTTTTTGTGTTGTGTAAACTTTTAAATCTTCAGATAACAATCGAATCGAGCACAGCCACGGCATCCTGAAATTCATCGTCGTTTTTACGGCGAAAAATGCTTTTGATGATGGCGGAATAGGCGCTTTCCTTTTCCGGCTCCTGCTCGGTTTGCTCCTCTTTTTTCTGTTCATAAAGCTGTTTCAGATCCAGCAGGAAATCCTTTTTGCTGTAAACTTTCAGCCGTTCAAGATTAAGCTCATACGCAAACTTTTCAAGCTGCTGAACCGTGTCGGGTCCATACTTTTTGACAAGCGCTTTGAAGTCCCTTGGAGTAAAATAATAAATCTTTCCCGAAAGCTTGGAAAACGCTTTTCTGGTGTCGAGATAGCCCATCTCCATCCGCATTTCAATCGTCTGCGAATCAAAATCAAAGGCCGCACCGATATCGTCGGTATTGTAGGGCTTGATGTAAATGGTCTCGCTGTTGGTAAAGTCGAGGTCGTTGCTGACGCCTTTGATGGTCGAAATGTCAACAACAATCAGCCTGTTGTAGCCGCTCTTTCGGAGTACGGAAACCGGAACATTGTTGTAAACGCCGCCGTCAAGAAAGCGTTCGCCCTCCGGACCGATTCCGGCAACAAGCGGAACATTTGAGGAGGCAAGCAGATAGTCGATCAGCTGACCCTCGGGTATGTCGTCCAGAAACAGTTCAAGCGGCTTTACGCCCTGCGTCATCTGAACGGTGACGATGGCAAAGGGGATTTTTTGCTTTCTTATCTTTTCTTCGTCTATGTAATCGGATAAAAAATCTCTTGTCGGCGAAGCGTCAATTCCTTTTTTCTTGATTAACTCCCTGAAAAGTGTAACCCAATTCTTTTTACTGAAAAGATTTTCCGGATCGGGTAGCTCTTCTTCGATGTTGACGCCCTTGTCAACGGTGACGGTCTGCCAAAGCTCAAGCGCCTTTTCATATTCATCGGCAACAATCAAAGCACCGTTGATCGAACCGATGGAAACACCGGCAACCGCGTTGAAGGTGACGCCCATTTCACGCATGGCTTTCCACGCGCCGATCTGGTAAGCACCCTTTGCGCCGCCGCCTGCAAGTACAAGTCCGTATGGCTTCATATTCTTACCTCCAATCAGGACAAAAGCTCCGATATCACCGAATTGGAAAGAAGAAATCCCTTTTCGGTCAGTCTGATTCCGCTTTTGTCAAGAATTAATACTTCGTATTTCTTCAATTCTTCTGCTTTTTTTACGATCCTGTCGGGCAGATCTTTCCCAAACCGCATTTTGAAATTCTCAAACCGCAGTCCGTCCGTAAGCCTGAGCCGGAGCATACAATATTCGTCCTCACCGCCGCCGAAGCCGTCATCTGTCGGTTTGCTGCCGTGTAAGAAGCCGTCAAAATCCCGTTCAAAGAAAAACCGCTTGCCGTCAAGAAACGAATGGGCAGACGGACCAAGACCTAAGTACTCCTCATCGTTCCAGTATTTAAGATTGTGTCGGCTTTCAAAGCCGGGACGGGCGAAGTTCGAGATTTCATACTGAAAAATCCTGTTTTCATTCAGCCGCTTTACCGTGTGCAGATATAACGCACACACTTCGTCCTCATCGGGAAGCTTCAGACGGTTTCTTCTTTCGAAAAGCGGCGTGCCCTCCTCAAGCTTTAACAGGTAGGCGCTGACGTGCTTTGTATCAAGCGACAAAATAAAGTCAAGGCTTTCGTCCAGCGTGTCCGTTGTCTGGTTTTCCAGTCCGAGCATCAGGTCGAGCGAAATGTTTTCAAACCCGTTTTCCTTGAAATGTTCAACAGCTTTTTTTGCCTGTTCACTGCTTGACAGCCGCCCGAGACTTTTGCGCTCGCTCGTCACGGCGGACTGAACCCCCATGGAGACACGGTTCACACCTGCTTCTTTCAGCAATTTTACAAGTTCAGCATCAACTGAAGAAGGATTGCATTCGACCGTGATTTCGCAGTCGGGCGTAACAGAAAAACAACTTCTGATCTTTTCCATAAGCCGCTTGATTCTTTCGCCGCCGAAAACCGACGGAGTGCCGCCGCCAATATATATGGTATCAACCGCCCGCTTTATGACGGCTGAGTATTCATCAATCCGTTTGAACAGACTGACAAGGTAGCGGTCCATCGTGCTTTCATCGGGCACGAACGAATAAAAATCACAATAGCCGCATTTGCTTTTGCAAAACGGAATGTGAAGATACAGCCCGATTTTATCAGTCATCTTCAAGCTTAAGCACCGCCATAAACGCCTCCTGCGGCACCTCGACGGTACCGAATTTGCGCATACGCTTTTTGCCTTCCTTCTGTTTTTCAAGAAGCTTTTTCTTTCTCGTGATGTCGCCGCCGTAACACTTGGCAAGAACGTCTTTTCTCATCGCCTTGACGGTTTCACGGGCGATAACCTTGCTGCCGACCGCGATCTGGATCGGTATTTCGAACATCTGTCTCGGAATGTTGTCCTTGAGCTTTTCGGCGATTCGTCTTGCTCTTGCCTGTGCCTTGTCGGCGTGGATAATAAAGCTCAATGCGTCGATGATGTCGCCGTTGAGAAGTACGTCAAGCTTGATGAGATTCGAACGCTTGTAGCTTGCGATCTCGTAGTCGAACGAAGCGTAGCCTCTGGTTCTCGACTTTAAAACATCAAAGAAATCATAGATGATTTCGTTCAGCGGCAGCTCGTAGTGAATGTCAACACGGTCGCTTGCAAGGTAGGTCATGTCCTTGAATACGCCGCGTCTGTCCTGACAAAGATCCATGATCGCGCCGACATAATCGGGCGGTGAATAAATATGGGCGTTTGTGATCGGCTCTTCTGGATAGTCGATATCCGCCGGGTCGGGGTAGTGCGTGGGGTTGTCCACTTCGACGACCGAGCCGTCACGAAGATGAATTTTATATATAACGCTCGGAACGGTCGTGACAAGATCAAGGTTATATTCTCTTTCAAGCCGTTCCTGAATGATTTCAAGGTGTAAAAGACCCAGGAAGCCGCAGCGGAAGCCGAAGCCGAGTGCGCCTGAGGTTTCCGGCTCGTAGGAAAGAGAAGCGTCATTGAGCTGAAGCTTTTCGAGAGCGTCACGAAGTGCTTCATAATCGGCTCCGTCCGCCGGATAAACACCGCAGAACACCATCGGGTTGACCTTGCGGTAGCCGGGCAGGGGAGTGTCCGCTTTTCTTTCGAGCTTTGTCACGGTGTCGCCGACCTTTGCGTCACGGACGGTCTTGATGGAGGCTGTGATATAGCCGACCTCGCCGGCGGAAAGCTCTTCACACGGCTCAAGTCCCGTTGCACGCATATAGCCGACCTCAACAACGTTGAACTGGGCGCCGGTCGCCATCATCAGCATGGTTTCGCCGGCTTTTAAGGTGCCTTCCATAATCCGGACATAGACAATAACGCCCCGGTAATTGTCATAAACGGAGTCAAAAATCAGGGCACGCAGCGGTGCGTCGTCGTTCGCGTCGGGGGCCGGGATATCCTCAACAATGCGCTCGAGCACCTGACGGACGTTTTCGCCCGTTTTGGCGGAAACTCTCGGCGCCACCGAACAGTCAAGACCGATGACGTCCTCGACCTCTTCGGCAACCCGTTCGGGGTCGGCGGCAGGCAGGTCGATTTTGTTGATAACAGGCACGATTTCAAGATTATGGTCGAGCGCAAGATAGGTATTCGCAAGCGTCTGCGCTTCAATGCCCTGCGAAGCGTCAATAATCAGGATGGCTCCCTCGCAGGCGGCAAGGGAACGGGAGACTTCATAGTTAAAGTCAACGTGACCCGGGGTATCAATCAGATTCAGCTCATATTCCTGACCGTTGTCGGCTTTGTAGTTCAGCTTTACAGCGTGCGCCTTGATCGTGATGCCTCTTTCTCTTTCCAGATCCATGTCGTCAAGAAGCTGCGCGGTCATATCACGGGAAGCGACCGAATCGGTAAGTTCAAGAAGTCGGTCGGCAAGGGTGGACTTGCCGTGATCGATATGAGCAATAATGGAAAAGTTTCGTATATTTTCTTTCGGGATTGCCAAGTTCTTCACCTCGGTTGTTTTATTCAATAATAATCATAATATTTTAACATAAAAAGAGGAAGTTGGCAATATAAAAAGTTAATTTGTTATCGAACTCTTTCTGACAATTATCTCTTGCTAAGTCCGTCATGTTATTTTGCTCGGAAAACACTTGACGATTGTGTTTGTATCGTGTGATTTATTTTAAAATTTTGTTAAATAAGTATTGCTTAT
>JALEYA010000060.1 GCA_022779945.1 Oscillospiraceae bacterium
TAATATCGTTCACACCCGGGATAGACACGGACGTTATCGGGGTTGTGGTATCAAGAGAAAACGCCGTAAGCGGCACAGTCGCCATGGTTTGTCCCTGCTGTGTCGTCAGAATATAAGTGGGCGAAGCGTTGTTGGCTGCAGTCGTTGCGATAAGCTGAGCAGCCGCAGAATCAGCCGTTTGCGCAGATCCCTGCTCATTTCCCGAGGTACTTTGCGTTGCGCCTGTCAAAGCCGGCATAATCGTTGTTGTTTCGTCACCGCTGTTTTTGCCGCACGAAGCAAGAGAGGCAACAAGAAGAATTCCAACCGCTGCCGCAACAACTTTTTTATTCATAATCGCACCTCCGAAATCATAAGTAAAAATATTATATACTTCAAGAATTGTAAAGTCAATGAAATAAGCGTGAACAAACAAATGAAAATTAAGAATTATAGGAACAAGTCCGCATTCTCTTTTATATACTTTGCGCCATTCAATTTAATCTTAGTTAAAATTCCGTTATCAACAATATATTGCTGAACATTTTTGATGACATCCGGGTCGAAATTGACCGTTTCATCCTTCTCGTCATACATCAGTCTGAGATTGTTTATTTTTTCGGCTTCCTCAGAAAGACCGATCATTTTAAACGCCGGGACAATGATTTCGGTAAGCTCTTTTCCGTTTTCGCTGAAAAAGGTTTTGACATCACCGTCACTGACAAAAACATCGAGCGCATAGATATACTTCTTTTCGTCGCCCAGTTGATTGAAGTCGTCGACCATGTGCTCTGATTTTTGCAGTTTCAGCTGATAAGAGAGCGCAACGCCCTCCAACAGCTCGTTTTCGTCGCCGCTCCCGATCGCTTCGGCGGTAAGCTCACCGTATTTTTCCTTTAAGCCGAGCAGTCTCGTAATCTCCTTTTCCTCGGAACGATACCGTTTATAATAGGATTTGTAGGACTTGACCGCCATTTTTAAAACCACGGCAAACACGGCAATTGCCAGGGGAACCCCCAAAGCATACATCCAATACTGTGAAAACCACTGTGAAACTGCGCTCATTGTGTCTCTCCCTCTAATAATGACTTATAAATGTCACCTTTTTTTATGCCCGTCTGTTTTGCCGCCTGCTTTGCGGCAAGACTCGGACTCATTCCGTCTTTTATGTATTGTCCGGCGAGTTCAACCGCCTGAGAAAGTGTGTATTCCTCTTCGGCATCCTCACTCTCGCCTGCAATCACCAACACGATTTCCCCTTTGAGCTGTTCTTCTTTGAACCGCTCGCTTGCTTCTTTGAGGGTCGTCCGTATGACCTGCTCGTGAATTTTCGTGATTTCACGGACAATGGCAATTTCACGGTCTCCTAAGTACTCGTACAAATCGCACAGCGTCGCCGAAAGCTTATGCGGTGCTTCATAAAATATCATCGTGCGCTTTTCGTGCTGAACCGACTGCAGATGCTCACGCCGTCCGGGCTTGTTGACGCTGAGAAAACCCTCAAACGTAAACCGGCCGACACTCATGCCCGAAAGAGCCGCCGCCGCAACAAATGCCGACGGACCGGGAACTGCGTTGACCGTCACACCGTTTTCGTGGCAAAGTTTTACCAAATCTTCGCCGGGGTCAGAAACGGCAGGCATACCGGCATCCGTCACAAGAGCACAGGTTTCGCCCGAAAGAATCCTTTCTAAAATAACCTCACCCTTTTCACGGCGGTTATGCTCAAAGTAGCTGATCATCGGCTTCTTGATTCCGAAGTGATTGAGAAGCTTCAGCGTAACCCTCGTGTCCTCCGCGGCAATAAAGTCACAGCTTTCAAGCGTTTCGATGGCCCTCGGCGACATATCGCCTAAATTGCCTATCGGCGTTCCGACAACAAACAGCTTGCCCGGCACGATTGCACCGCCTTTCGTAAAAATTCATCAGTAGAAGCCTCGTCCGGAGATGAGCTTCCAGATATCGCTTGCCGAAATAATCAGCATAAAGCCCAACAGGATAACCAAGCCTGCGGCATGAATCCAACCCTCGTACTTTTGCGGTACAGGCTTGCGGAAAATAATTTCAATCAGCATAAAGAACAATCTGCCGCCGTCAAGAGCCGGAACGGGAAGAAGATTAAACAGACCGATATTGATCGTAATCAGCGCCATAATAGTAAACAGCTGTGACCAGTCTGCGCTTTGTGCGCTCGACTCGGCGATATCGGCGATCACCGAAACCGTACCGACGGGGCCGGCAAGCTCGTTGAGTCCGTATTTACCCGTCACAAGGTCAAACAGACTCAGATATACCATTCTCGACATCGACAAAGCGTATCTGAACGCACCGCCGACAACGGTCGAAAAGCCTTTGACACCCGGATAAACCGTAAAATCAAACACGGTAACGGTCGCCATGGTAACGTTCTTTACCTCGACCTCTCCCTGATTGCGGATTACGGTGAAATCAACGGTATAATCGGTGTCTTTTCCGATTTCTTCGGAAAGTTCGGCGTTGCTGTTTACCGCTACGCCGTTGACCTTGATAATCTTATCGCCGTCCTCAAGTCCGGCTTTTTTAATCTTTGCGCTTAAAGAGGAAATCACGTTTTCCTTGTCAAAGGCGAAGTTTCCGCCTGTCCTTCTTGAAAATTCAACCTCGGGAAGCGTGACTTTTTCGCCGTTACGGCTGACAACAAAGTTATATTTTCCCGTTGTGTTTCTCTGCATCAGGAAAGAAATATCGTAGTCACAGTAAACGTGCTTTCCGTCAATTTCAAGAATGCGGTCATCCGGCTGCAATCCGTTTTCGGAGTTACTGACCGCACCCTCATAAAAGCCGGAAATCTGCGTTGTGCCGATTTCTTTCTGAATTCCGAGAATACAGCCGCAGATGATGATGCCGAGAATGATATTAAAAATCGCACCGGCGGCGGTAATAATCATTCGTTTCCAGACCGCTTTATTACAGAAAGCGCCCTCATCCTCGCTGTTTTCGTCCTCTCCCTCCATGCTGACAAAGCCGCCGATCGGGAAAAGACGAAGCGCATACACGGTTTCCTTGCCCTGCTTTTTGAAAATCGTCGGACCCATACCGAGCGCGAACTCGTTGACCTTGACTTTGAAAGCCTTGGCAAAAAGGAAATGACCGAGCTCATGAATAAAAATAATCAGTCCGAAAAATAAAATCGCAATCAGGATCGACAGCACCTTCATGCCGCCTGTACCGAAGATTGATAATAAGTTTTGCAAATATGTCACCTTCTGTATTCGTCCAGAACAAACGCTCTTGCCGCTTTGTCCGCTTCGAGAACGTCGTCCAGACTGTAATTCTCTTTTGATTGACCGTTTTCGACCGCCGCACCGACAAGCTCGGCAATCTGAAGAAAGCCTATCCTGCCCTGTCGGAAAAGAAGATTCGCCTGCTCGTTTGCCGAGTTGGCAATCGCAGGATAGAGTCCGCCTTTTTCGATTGCCTTGCGGCAGATATTGATGCATTGGAACGTATCGTAATCAGGCTTATAAAATGTCAGCGTTGCATAATCGGACAGACTGAGCTTCTTCACGGGCGACTCAAATCGGTTCGGGTACGTCAGCGCATACTGGATCGGAATTCTCATATCGGGTACACCGAGCTGAGCGATGACCGAGTTATCCACATACTCAATCAACGAATGCACCACGCTTTCACGGTGAACAACAATATCGACCTTATCGGGCGAAACGCCGAACAGCCAGACCGCTTCGATCAGCTCCAAGCCCTTGTTCATCATCGAAGCCGAATCGACAGTAATTTTTGCGCCCATGCTCCAGTTCGGGTGATTGAGCGCCTGTTCAAGCGTAACATCTTTTAAATCGGCGGCGGTTTTTCCAAAAAACGGACCGCCCGATGCCGTTAATATGATTGACTTGAGCTCATCTCTTTTATTCATGCCCTGAAGGCACTGAAAAATAGCGCTATGCTCGCTGTCAACAGGAAGAATGTCAACGCCGTATTCTGCGGCGGTTTTTGTCACAAGACTTCCGCCGGCGACAAGCGTCTCTTTGTTGGCAAGGGCGATCTTTTTCTTCGCCTTGATAGCGTACAGAGTCGGCTCAAGACCCGCCATACCGACAACGCTGTTTAAAACCGTGTCCGCATCGGTTTGCGCCGCACATTCGCACACGCCCGAAAGTCCGCAAAGTACCTTTGTGCCGGTGTCTTTGACCCTTTCCTTTAATTCTTTTGCCGCTTTTTCGTTTACGAGAGCGGCTTTTTCGGGTTTATATTTCCGGATCTGTTTTTCCAACTCCTCGACGTTTTCGTTCGCCGTCAGAGCGCAGATCTGATAACCCATTTTTTCGGCAACGTCCAATGACTGTGTGCCGATGGACCCGGTCGAGCCTAAAATCGAAAGCTTTTCGGTCATGTTTAACACCTCTTTTATCAGAACATAAGGTCAAGGATCCCGTACAGCACGGGAAGAACAAACAACGTGCTGTCGAAACGATCCATAATTCCTCCGTGACCGGGAAGAAGATTGCTGTAATCCTTGATACCGACATTGCGTTTGAGTACCGAAGCGGCAAGGTCGCCGAACATACTGACGATCGACAATGCCCACGAAATCGGAACGATCACAAGATATCGGAGCCCGGATTCGACAAACAGATATTCATGTCCGAACTGACGGGCAATCAGCTCGAAAGCGAGCAGTACGATGATATTCAGCGCAGACGTTATCAGCGTTCCGAACACGGCACCCTCCACACTCTTTTTCGGGCTGATAACGGGGGTCATTTTATGCTTGCCGATTTTCCGCCCAACAAGGAAAGCAAACGAATCCGTCAGCCATGAGCAGGCAAACACCATCGCCACAAGGAAGCATTCCTCCCAGCGGGAAAACCCGGGTTTTACATCAGAAAAGTTGTTCAGCCGGATAAAGCACGAAAAAGCGTATGGCACAGCCACCGAAGCAAAGAATGCCATAACGGAATCGGTGTATCGGATTTCCTTGTTGAAAATAACGGCAAGCACCAAAAGTACAATTGCGTAAAAGCTTAACACAACCGAAGCCGGCGGGTGCGGCAAACGAAAGCCGACCGTCAGCACCGACAGAACACTTACCGCACCTGCAACAGCAAAAAGGATCTTGCTTTTACAGCCGACAGCCTTGATGAGTTCATAGGTAGCCATGGTGGAGACTGCCGCTAAAATCAGCGTGTAACCGGGTGTAAAATCCGCGAAAATGTTCACAAGGAAAAGGATGAGTCCGGCAACGACAATAAGCGTTGAGCGGGTTCTTTCGCCTTTGAATTGAATGCCTTTTTTCTTTTCTTGTTTTTTTGTTTGAGCCATTATGGTTTCCGGGGACGAAAGTCCCTGCCTTTCTTGGTTTTATACGGCGCCGAAGCGTCTGTTTCTGTGGTTATAAGCCTCAATTGCCCGGTCAAGGTCAGCGGGCGTAAAATCCGGCCAGAGCACATCGTCATAGTAAAACTCGGCGTATGCCGCCTGCCAGATCAAAAAGTTCGAAAGCCGGTATTCGCCGCTCGGGCGGATAATCAGATCCGGGTCGGGCTGACCGGCGGTGTAAAGACCGTCAGAAATCATATCCTCGGTGATGTCCTCGGGAGAAAGCTCGCCGTTCTTGATTTTTTCGGCAATTTTCTTAACACTATGTACAATTTCGTCCCGACCGCCGTAGTTGACGGCAATATTGACGAACATCTTATCCTTGTCGCAGGAGTTCGACTCGACAACATTTATCATCGAAACAATATCCTCGGGGAGTCCCTCTTTCGCACCTAAGAAGCGAACGTTATAGCCTGCCTCCTCATTTTCACCCTGTCTTTCCTCCATCTCGTCAAGATAACGGCGGAAAAGCTCCATGATTTTATCGACTTCATTCTTCGAGCGTTTCCAATTTTCGGTTGAAAAGGCATAAAAGGTGATATGCTTAACGCCGATTTCTCTTGCGTAGCTGCAAATTTTCCGGAAAACTTCAGCGCCCACTTTATGACCCTCGGTGCGCTCCAAGCCCCTCTTTTTTGCCCAGCGTCCGTTGCCGTCCATGATGATGGCAATATGTTCGGGTATAACCATATTATTCAAAGGATAACCCCCTTAATATAAAATTAGTTTAATGAACGATATGCCGAGGCTCCCGGAGAACCTCGGCACTTGTCTGATTTCATCAGATTTCCATGATTTCTTTTTCTTTCGCAGCGGCAACTTTTTCGATCTCATCAATAAAGCCGTCCGTGATTTTCTGAACTTCCTTTTCGCCGTCCTTGAGGTCGTCCTCGGTGATTTCCGAATTTTTCTTCATCGCCTTGAGTTTTTCAATTGCGTCGCGGCGAATGGAACGGATCGCAACCTTAGAGCTTTCGCCCATCTTCTGAACGTCCTTGGCAAGCTCCTTACGTCTGTCCTCGGTAAGCGGCGGGAAGGTAAGACGAATGACCGAGCCGTCATTCTGCGGATTGATGCCGATATCCGAAGTCTGGATCGCCTTCTCAATCGCCTTGAGAACCGATTTGTCCCACGGCTGAACGGTAAGAACTCTTGCTTCCGTTGCGGCAACCGAGGCAAGCTGATTGATCGGAGTCGGCGTACCGTAGTAGTCAACCGTCAGCTTGTCGAGTACCTGCGGATTGGCTCTGCCGGCACGGATAGCGGCATAATCGCCTTTCAGAACGGAAACGGTCTTACCCATTTTGGTTTTTGCAAATTCGTATACTGTTTTCATATTGGTTACCTCTTTTCGTTTATTCTGTGACAATAGTGCCGATGTTTTCGCCCTGAACAGCCCTAACTATGTTTTCGGGATCGTCAAGGTTGAAAACAAGAATATCAATGTGATTCTCACGGCAAAGCGAAGCCGCCGTGCTGTCCATAACGGCAAGACCCTTGCTTAAAATTTCGGTATGCGTGAGTCTGTCATATTTGACGGCATCGGGATATTTATTCGGATCCTTGTCATATACGCCGTCAACGTTGGTCGCCTTGAGTACAACTTCCGCGTTGATTTCCGCGGCTCTGAGTGCTGCCGCGGTGTCGGTCGAGAAAAACGGATTACCCGTTCCGCAGCCGAAAATCACGACTCTGCCCTTTTCCAGATGACGAACCGCCTTATTTCTGATGTACGGCTCCGCCACCTGCTGCATGGCGATTGCGGTCTGAACCCGGACATTAAGTCCCATCTGCTCGAGCGTATCACACAAAGCAAGAGAATTCATTGCCGTTGCGAGCATTCCCATGTGATCGGCTCTCGTTCTGTCCATTTTACCGCTGCTGCGGCCTCTCCAGAAGTTACCGCCGCCGACGACAAGACCGATTTCAACGCCCAGATCGGCGCACTTCTTCACGGCCTTACAGATATTTTCAACCGTATCAAAGTCGATTCCCTTTCCGTCGTGACCGGCAAGCACCTCACCGCTTAATTTGAGCAGAATTCTTTTATATACAGCCTGCATATTGAACACCTCCGAATAAATTTCAAGTACACATGAAAGTTACACTGATTCTATTACTCTATATTCTACTAAAAGTCAGCCGAAGTGTAAAGTGTTTTTTTAAAATATTTCAATTTTACTTGAGGAGTTCATCTCTTCACCGTAAAATTCGCTTTCTCCGATTGACGTTTTCACGTTCCGGAAGCTTACATTTTCGGTATTCCGGATAAAGAAGCAGGAATTTTTCTCTTCTTCGATTCCGTAGTCGATACACGGACGAAGATCATAAATTCCGCACGGCCACTTTGATGTTTTTTCGACTTCCACGCTCACATTTTCGAATGAGATGTCTTTTATCGGGTTATCCTCCGTCGAGAAAAGCAAAACACCGTTTTCACCCTTGCAGGTGATATTGCGGTACCGGATGTTCTTTACGCTTCCGCATTTGGTGTTTTCGTCACGGCGCAGGCTCGTAATCGTAATCGGCTCCGCACTTCCCCACCAGTCCGAGCAGAAGCGGCGGGTTTCAATCATAATGTTCGAAAAACTGACATTTTCGACGTTTCCGCAGTCACGGATCTGAATGGAAAGACCGCGGTTGCTTCTTGAGATAATGCAGTTGTCGACGATGATATTCTTAAAATCTGCGATTCCCTCTGTGCCGATCTTGATCGCCGCCGAGGTGGAAATCAGCGTACAGCCGGTGATGATGATGTTCTCGCAGTTACCGTATTCGCTGTTGCCTTTGGAATTTTTCAGGCAGATACAGTCATCGGCGCATTCCACGTGACAGTTTGCGATTCTGACGTTGGTGCAGTGGTCAGGGTCAATGCCGTCACTGTTGGCGACATCAAGGGGATTCAAGATCCGGATCGAGCTGATGAGAACATCGTCACAGCCTGCCGGATGAAGCGTCCAGAACGGCGCATTTTTGATTGTGACATCCCGAACCGTGATATGGTTGCACTTTTCAAGATAAATGCAGGTCGGTCTCGGATAAAAGTTACCCGTTACATAGTACTCGCTTTTCCGTTCAACAAAGCTGTAACAGTTGGCATCAATCACACCCTCGCCGCAGATTTCGGCGTTGTCGGCTTCGAAGCCGTAAAGAAACGCAAAAGAGGGTTTTCCCGTTACGGGGTTTCCGACAAGGGCGGTTTTCGGGTCGTTGACCGTACTGCACGGCCGGATATAGCCGTCGATGTCCGACGTCGCTTTCAGTACGGCGCCCTTTTGAATATGAAGAGATACGTTCGGTTTCATCGCTATTGAGCTGCTGTAAAAAACCGATCCGCTTTCGAGTACAACCGTCCCTCCGCCGTTTTCGGTGCAGGCGTCAATCGCTTTCTGGATCGCTTTGCTGTCATCGGTGCTGCCGTTTCCGACAGCACCGAACTCTTTTACGTTATAATACTTCATTTGGCTACAAATTCATTTATGATGGCGAATACAATCGCAAAAAGCTTTTCCAGTACTTTGACAAAAAGGCTCTCGATATTCGTCGGGGCTTCCTCTCCGTCGGTTGGTACGGTTACATTATCGGTCAGAGACACAAGCTTCTGCGTATTGCGGTCAAGAGCGGTAAACTGCGGATATCTTGCGTCGGTGTGAACGTCAACAGGCTCGTCGCTTGTGATAATCCAGGTAGCAAGCTCGCCCGTGCCGGTACCGTAGGTATATTCCACGTGCATCATGTCGTAGACAACCCAGGTATGCTCGGGAAGAATAGCGGTCGAAGCGTCAACGACACCATCAGTTGATTTGTGGTTGTGGCTCTCGTCCGTGCAGACCGCGTTTCTGTTGTACATGCTCTCGTCAAGCGTCTTTCCGTAGGGAGCAACGGTGCAATAGCCGGTCATCAGGTAGGTGTCAATCAGCGTATCGGTGTGTTGAACCGTACCCGAGGTCAGCGGAACACTGCCGTAGCCATAGCCGCCGATGATATAGACGTTTGTGCCGGTTTCCTGCATTTTGTCAATCATTTCGGGAATCTGCTTCTGCATTTCCATGTATTCGTCTGTTTTGGCAAGGAAGGAGTCCGAAAGATTGGCATAAGCGGTCATTTTTTCCTTGGCGCCCTCATAATAGGTATACGGCATCAGTGACCAGATACCCGGGAAGCAGATGAAAGTATCCTTGAATACCTGCTCATAAAGGGGATTTTTGAGAGCCTTGACAAAACCGTCGAAGAAGTTTTGGGCAAGGCCGGTTCCGTATTGCTTGTAAACATCGTTGGAAACATTGAGGAACAGGGACAGGAACTGATTGTCTGTCATGAATTTTCCGAAGTATTCGAGTGCTTCGCCGATATTCAGGTCCGGATTTTCGTTGAAAAGCTCACCGACAATTTCCGTTCCGAGGAAAGCAGTTGAACCGTAAAGAAGATTCTTGATCTTTGCGTTGCCGTATTTGTAAACGTAAGAGGAAACGATCGTTCCGCCGAAGCTGAAGGCGGCAATTGAAACCTTGTCGCTGCCAGTTTCCGAAAGAACCTTTTTGACAAGAGCGTCGAGGTCGTCGGCAAGGTCGAGCGGGCTCATTCTCCAGTCATAGTAATGGAAATAAACGTTTTCCCAGCCGATTTTGTCGGCGATGGAAACGACCATCTTTGATTCGCCGTTCGCCATCTTTTTGAATGTGTCCTTGTAGTTTGACGCATTTTCGGGGAACGTTGTCGCCTGAACGTTATAGATCGAATTGCCGTTTTCGTCGCAGCGCATCAGCTCAAACATATCGTGAATGGGCTTCAGACCGTATTTTTCCATGATTTTCCAGTCGTTCATACCAACGGAAGCGCCGAGCGGCAAAACAAGCTTGAGAACATTTTTGACGATGGTATCCTGTGCAATCGGAAATGCACTGACGCCACTGTCTGCGTCAACAAGGGGGAACGAGCCCATACCGCTTACCACGATGACGGGGGTCGGCTTCTCCTCGGCGGCAAAGGCAGCCGAGCAAAGCGAAAGTACCATTAAGAGAGTCAGTACAAGACTCAGGGCTTTTTTGAAAACATTTTTCTTCATTTTTAATTTCTCCTTCTCATTTTATGCGGCTACAAAAAGATTTTTGATCGCCGAAACAATATACTCAATCAGGCTTAAAATCCTGATAAAGATATTCGAATGCAAGTCAAGCTTATCAGTTTTGATTTTGCTTCCCGTAAGGCTTTTAAGCTTACCGGAAACAAGATTCAGCTCGACAAACTGCGGATAGCTTTCGTCCGAGTGAACGGTCACCTTTTCCTCCGTGAAAACAAGGTAGCACAAAAGCTCAGCCGCACCCGTACCGTAGGGTAGACCCACATGGCGGTTATTCTTGATAAACCATGTCTGCTCCGGAAATGCGCAGGCGGAAGCGTCAATGATGCCGTCGGTCGAAACGTGGTTATGGCTTTCACTGGCACATACCGTTCCGACTGCCTTGTAATCCGAGCCGAACGGCTTTCCGTAAGGTGCGGTGACAGCGCCGAAGCTTGAATTAGAAGTTTCAATCAGACAGTCGCTTTGCTGCCATGCGGCATCGGTTGCCGGGAAGCCGACAAAACCGTAGGAGGAAATGATGTAGATATCACAGCCGTTATTTTCAGCCGATTTCATCAGTTCCTCGCTTCGGTTCTCAACCTGATAATGATATTCATCAAGCTTGTCGATCAATTCGCCCGAAGCACCTTCGCCAAACAGCAACGCCTTATCGTTTTCATAATAGCTGTCGGGACAAAACGCCCACATACCCGGCATACTTGCAAAGGACTTGCGGAATATATCGGTATAAGCTCTGTCGCTTAAAGTGTTTAAGAACATTTCAACAAAAGCGTCGATTTTTTCCATCGCGTTCGGGGTCAGCTCCAGTCCCGTATGAAGAAGCGAAACCAAAGCCTGAACGAGAGCGTTGTCCTTTTCAAAACTGAACATTCTTTCTAAGAGCATATCGGCGGTAATTTTAATATTCTTTCCGAACAGCTCACCGACCAGGTTAAGACCCTTTGAGGCAACCATGCAGTATACAATTTTCTTCACGCTGCCGCTGCCGTACCGATAGAGATAGGAATTGACAACCGTTCCGCCCATCGAAGCAGGAACAAGAATGACCTTACCGCAATGATGCTCGGCCTTGACGTCCTCAATGTAAGCGTTCAGTGCGTCAACGTGGTCAAGCGGACTCATTCTCCAGTCATAGTTGAAAAAATAGGTGTTCTCCTCGCCGATTTTGTCGCTGATCGCCTTAATCATGCCGACCTCATCATCGTTCTTTTCGCTGTTTTTAAAGTCGTCGGGATAATTTCCGACATTTCCCGGGAAGGTTCTTGTATAAACGGTATGAAGCGACTTTCCGCTTTCGTCCATCGAGATGATTTCGAACAGATCTTCGTAAATCGTGTCGAAGCTGCCGTCGGCAAAAATCGTCAGATCCCCTCTGAGGAAAGACTCAAGAAGCGGCAGAAGCGACTTTCCGACAACGCTGACAATGCCCTCGGCCGAAGGGGGAAAGACCTGCTCTTCTTCTCCGCTTTCGTTACAGTACAAAGGGAACGAGCCCATGCCGCTGACGACGATGACGGGCGTCACGCTTTCCGCCGCCGCAAAGGCAGACGAGCAAAGCGACAGCGCCATCAGGACGCAAAGCATGAGGCTGATTGCCTTTTTCAGTAATTTGTTTTTCATAAAGTATCAGTCCTTTCTTCGTTTTCTCTCTTATGATTCTTTTTCAAGCTTGGCATAGTTTGCCATCAGCTTTTTGGTTCCGTGGTTTTCAAAGGCAATTTCCAGCATACTGTCGCTTCCCATCGCCTTGACCGAAATCACGACACCCTTGCCGAACGCCTTACTGATAACGGTTTCACCGACCTTATAGGAAACGCCGGACGGCTTGTTTGCTCTCGGCGCAGATGCCGCCGCTCTTGCCTTTTCTCTTGAAAGTGCTCCGCCTCTCGGGACGGGTCTTTTGCCCGGATCGGTGAAAACAGATTCACGGTAAAACTCCTGCGCACGGCTTCTTCCAAAGACGCCCTTTCGTTCAATCAGCTCGGGCGGAATCTCAACGGCGAAGCGTGACACCTGATTGCGGTTGGTCATGCCGAACAGCATTCTTGTGTTGGCATGGGAAAGGTACAGCCGCTGTTTGGCTCTTGTGATGCCGACGTAAGCAAGTCGCCGTTCCTCCTCAACCTCTTCGGGGATATACATACTCTGCTGACCGGGGAAGATGCCCTCCTCCATGCCGGGGATAAACACAACGGGGAATTCGAGTCCCTTTGCCGAATGAAGCGTCATGAGCACAACGGCATCTGCCTGCGCATTATAGTTATCGATGTCGGTCATGAGCGCAACCTCTTCCAGAAAGCCGGAAAGAGTTGCGTCCTCGTTTTCGGTCTGATACGTCACAAGGTTCGAAACAAGCTCGGAGATGTTTTCGATTCTCTCACTGCCCTTTTCCTTGTCCGCTTCAAGGTATTGAATATAATCGGTTTTATCGAGAATCTGTTTGAACAGCTCCTCAATCGTAATTTCGTCCACAAGAACGTTCAGCTCTTTAATCATTCCGGAAAACTCGAGAAGCTTACTGCTTGAACGCTTGAGTGCTTCGTATTCGTCGGCATGGGAAATGACCTCAAAAACGCTGACACCAAGCCCCGAAGCAATTTCGAACGCTTTATTGACCGTCGTGTTGCCGATTCCCCGTTTCGGAACGTTGATAATTCTCGAAAGTCTCATGTTATCCGAGGGGTTATTGACGACCGTCAGATACGCCATCGCGTCGCGGATTTCCTGACGCTCGTAAAAGCGCTGACCGCCGATGATACGGTACGGAAGACCCGCCCGCATTAAGCTTCCTTCGATGGAGTTCGACTGCGCATTCATGCGATACAAAACGGCGTGGTCACTGAAATGAAACGCACCGTCACGGACATTCTCACTGATCGTATCGGTAATAAAATCGGACTCCTCCCGTTCGGTGTCGGCGGTATACAGCACGATTTTGTCGCCCTTGCCGTTTTGCGTCCAAAGGCTTTTGCCCTTTCGCTTGCTGTTGTTGGCAATAACGGCATTCGCCGCATCAAGCACGGTCTGCGTCGAGCGGTAGTTTTGTTCAAGCCGGATGAGCTTTGCGTTCCGATACTGAAATTCGAAGCCCATAATATTTTCAATCGTTGCGCCGCGGAAACGGTAGATACTCTGGTCATCATCGCCGACAACACAAAGATTTTCGTATCCGCCGGCAAGAAGCTGGGTCAGCCGGAACTGCGCGTGGTTGGTGTCCTGATACTCGTCCACCATAATATAGCGAAAACGCCGCTGATAATATTCACGCACATCTTTGAAATTTTCCAAAAGCGTGACGGTGTTGACGATGATATCGTCAAAGTCCATCGCGTCCGCCTTTTTCAGCTCTTTCTGATACATTTTATACGCCTGACCGATGCGCACTTTTCTGGCATCGTTGCCTGCCTGTTCCAAGTATTCGTCGGGGGTAATCAGGCAGTCCTTACAGCGGCTGATTTCCGACAGAATCGACTTGAACGACAGTGCGCCGTCGCTGATATTCAGCTGTCGCTGACATTCCTTGATTAACCGTTTTGAGTCGTCCGTGTCATAAATCGTGAAGTTTTTCGTATAGCCTAAGTTTTCGCCGTAGCGGCGCAGAATTCTTGAACAGCACGAGTGAAACGTACTTGCCCAGATTTCCTTGGCATCGTCGCCGAGCATCTTTTCAAGTCGTTCCTTCAGCTCATTCGCCGCTTTATTCGTGAACGTGATCGCTAAAATCTGCCACGGCTTTGCCGGATTATCTGAAAGCAGGTCTTCGATATCAAACAGCACGTCTTCGTCGCCGTCAAGGTACTGTTTCATAAGTGCGATATCGTCCTCGCTCGGCTCAAAAGCCACGAAGTGCGAATTATAGGCGTCGCCGTATTTGACAAGGTTTGCGATGCGGTTGACCAGCACGGTCGTTTTGCCGCTGCCGGCGCCGGCAAGAATCAGAAGCGGACCGTTGACATGAAAAATCGCTTCTTTCTGCTTGTCGTTCATACGGGTGAAATCCTGCTCGATAATTTGTTTTCTGAGGTTAAAAAATTCTTCCGTTGCCATGAAACGTCTCCATATAAAAGATATACCAATTTATTGTACAATAAAACCGCGAAAAACTCAACACCCAATTAACGAAATTTTAATATTTATGATTCGCATTATTTTGCCCGGACATAAAGCTTTCTGCCGTCACCGTCACAAAGTCTGACCGAAACGGCAAACGGCATTTTGCCCGTGTTTTCATATTCCACGGTGACGCTGTTATCGTCACAGCTTACAACAAAGTGAAGCTTCACGCACTCGTTATCTTTGTATCGGAAGCTTTCGCCGTCATCGTCGAAAAAGAAGCTTTCAAACTGCCCGTTTTCTTTCGGGTAAACCGTGAATACGATTTTTTCTTCATTCTCGAAGCCGTAAGCCGCTTCATCGGTCGGCAATACA
The DNA here is from genome assembly GCA_022779945.1 of Oscillospiraceae bacterium. Taxonomy (GTDB): domain Bacteria; phylum Bacillota; class Clostridia; order Oscillospirales; family Acutalibacteraceae; genus UBA6857. The sequence continues at coordinate 14,867 of JALEYA010000060.1, forward strand.
CAGCCGCTTCTTACAAAGTACGGCACCGGCTCTCCTGCCGGTATTCTGACTTCTACCGATTGACCGCCTTTGTAAAGATTTTCGCCTAGATACCAGTTCTCATCTTTCGGGAGATAAATACTTGCGGTTTCGCTGTCCTCTTCAAAGACGAAGCCGACAAGAAGGTCCCGACCGACCATCATCGTACTGTTCGGCTGATACAGTGCCTCATCGTCGTAATACAAAAGCGGCGGCGCATTCATCGGGATTTCGTTTTCGACCGCATTATAAGCACAGGAGTATAAATACGGCAAAAGCTTCTTCCTTTGTGCGAAAATCCGGCGAACCGAATCCATGATATCGGGATAACTCCACGGCATCGTCGCCGACCCGTCCTCATTCCAGGAATGAATCGTGAATCTCGGTTCAAAAACACCGTGCTGAAGCCATCTGAGAAGCAGTTCTCTTGACGGCATCGGACCATGAAAACCGCCGAGATCGTGTCCGTAAAAGCTAAGTCCCGACAGCGACATCGTAAGACCGATGTTGTGACAGTATCTAAGCTGCGCAAACGAGGTTCGGTTGTCGCCCGACCAGGTCTGTGCAAGGCGGCGAACCGCTATGTTTCCGCTTCTTGTCGATAAGAACGGACGCAGACCGGGTTTCGCTTTGACCTGTGCTTCATACGAAGCGGCAACCATCAAATAAGTCAGATTGGGTCGTATTCTGCTTGCCTGAACCGCTCCGTCACCGAAGCCTTTCGCCAATGCGTCAAGGTCACGGACATCAAATTCGTTGTTATCGTTCCACGTTGCGGTAATACCAAGGTCAAGCAAAGCTTCTCTGACCTTACTTTGCCAGAATGCAAACGCTTCGGGATTTGTAAAGTCCAAATAGCTGCCCAAACCGTCCCAGAATTCCGTTACAAAAGGCGTACCGTCACCGTTTTTCACAAACAGACCCTTCTGTGCGATTTCTTCATAAAGCGGATGACTGTCTAAAAAGGCCGGCTTGATGTTCGGTATGACCCGGATACCGGCTTTCGAAAACTTTTCAACAAAGCCTTTCGGGTCGGGGAATTTATCGTAGTTCCAGTTGAAAACATATCGTCTGTCACCGATTGAGGTGTAACCCGACGAAAGATAAAAGCCGCCGCACGAGAGATTTTCTTTTTTGAGACTGTCAAGAAAGCCGTCCATCTGACAAGCGGAATCCGGCGCGTCGGTATACGCCATGGTACTGCCGCAATAGTCAAAGCTCCATTTCGGGGGAAGCGGCTGTTTTCCGCAAAGAAAAGCAAACTGCTGTAATACCGAAAACTTTGTGCCGAAAAATACATAGTAGACAAGGCAGTTATCCTCTGTCTTAAAGAACTTGAAAGCCGGATAATAGTTATTGATCTCCCGACCGAAATCAACGTAGGACGTGTCGGACGTATCGTAAAAAATGCCGTAACAGCCGACGCTGTTTTCACAGATATAAAACGGGATATGCTTATAAAGCGGATCACTTTCGGCGGCGTTATAGCCCATACAGTCGGTCGATTCGATACGGAATGCCTTGCCCGTCTTGTCAAGCTCACCTGCCTTGTCGCCAAGCCCGAAAATCCTTTCTCCGGCTTCTCTTGTCACATAGTGGTAACTCTCCCGTCCAAATTCACCGTCAAAATTATACGCAAGCGGTTTCCGGTCGGAGAAAAGCGGTTTTCCGTCAAGAGTATACTGCAAAATGAAGTTATGAAAATCGACTTCCAGCGCAACACCGCACGGCAAAGCAAAACGTTCACCGCTTTCGGTGCTTTCCGTCTCAGGCGTGCAAAGAGAAAATCCGCTTGTATCAAGACGGCTGCGCCCTGTCAGCAAAAAACGGTTGTCGGGATCGACGCAAAACGTCGGGAGCATTTCGCTTTCGTCTTTATAAATCGCAACACGCACACAGCTATCACTGACAAAATCAATTCTTGCTTTATTATCGCCGCTTTCGTAAACACGGTAAGAACTGCCGTTTTCCGAAAGACGAAACATATGATTGAACTTACTCATTATATTGTCTTTCCTTTTCCGTTCAAAGTGTACTTGAGATTGTCTTTTGTATGCCAGCGGTCACAATCCGTGTTTTCGCAAAAAGACATCGGTCTTTTTCTTCCGGGTCGCCATTCGGGAACACTATGGCAGTTCGGATTTCCGTGTTTTACGAAAGCCGCCACAGCATCGGAAATCTGTCCGGAAATCTTGAAGTCAACTTCCTCAAACGGCCGCCAGTTAAAGTCAAGAGAAGAAAAGACATAAAGCAGATCCGCCGAATGCCACGCGCCCATATCGTCACCGGGCAAAAACCGGTTGAAGTTATAGATATAGCACGGATTTACGTTGTGCTTTTCGACGTGCTTCGCCCACTTTTTCATAATACCCTCGAGCGCAATCGGAATCATATCCGTGCAGGTCGAGCCTAAAAGATACGGAACATCCGCAATATTTCTGAGGACAAAGCTGTCCTCTGTCATAATCTTTCCGTCATAGACCGGGAAGGTATACGGCATACTGAATTTTGTCTGTTGACAAGCGTCACGCCACGCATAGTAAAGCTTCTTTGCATCAACAGTCCGAAGCTCTTGCATGGAGCCGCAGCCGGCGTTTTTCATCACCGTTTCCCAGAACGGCTTCGCTTTTTCGGGCGTAAGCGGTTTTAAGACACAACGCTGAAGTCCGGCACCGCTTAAAAGAATCGCACCGGCAATTTTCCCCTTCAAAAGCGGATTGGTCATATGAATATCCACACTCATCGCTCCGGCACTCTGACCCATGAGCGTGATTTTTTTCGGGTTACCGCCGAAAGAAGCGATATGGTCAATCACCCACTGAATAGCCGTTGTCTGGTCAAAAAGTCCGTAGTTTCCGCATACGCCGTCACCGTCTGACAGATCTGGATGGGCACAAAAGCCATACGGTCCGAGACGGTAATTCATCGCCACCGTGATAATGCCTTTTTCGGCGAAACGTTCACCGTTTATGTAGCCCTCATCGGTGCTGCCGCCCGTAAAGCTGCCGCCGTGAATAAAAATCAGAACAGGGCAGTTTTCCGCCTTTTTCGGCGTGCAGATATTGAGAAAAAAGCAATCCTCACTGTAAGTAAACGAAAGTCCTTTGCGAAACTCTTTATAATAGAAAGGATTCACCTTTTCGTCCGGCTCAAAAGCGCGGTGCTGATAACAGCAATCCTTAAAATATGTTGCATCATAAACACCCTGCCATTTGTCCTCCTGAGTCGGATATTCATATCGTCCGGCTCTTGCATAGCGTACCGAACGAAATTCAAGGCAGTTCTCTTTTTCAATTCCGCGTATCACACCGCAAGCAGTTTCTTTTTCAATATATTCCATATTGTAACCTCCCAAAAAAACAAACGACATACTCTTTCTTTTTCTGTCATTATAGTACATTCTGCGACATTTGACAATAATTTTCAACAGCTTTTTCTCCGCACCATAAAAAGCATCCGCGCCAATTACACACGCAATCGCCCGCATGAGGGCATGAATTAAGGAACCTCTGATTAAATCACAGTATACACTTTGATGCACATCAGATTTAATCAGAGGTTCCTTAAACAAAGAGAAGCCCTTGAAGCCTTACTCCACATGGGTTTTAAATCATGGATTCAGTATAGGCAAAGCCGTGCTAAGATTCAGCAATCTATCCGCCGGAAAATCCTCATTCCCGAACGGCTGATAATGGTTGACGAGGAAAAAAGCGACGCACCCCGTCAATTGAACTTGCGTAACTTTTTACGGGTTCAGGTAAAGAGCCTTTTGAGATCCGACTTTTTCAGTGCCCTCTGTTTATAAGGGATTACGGTCTTTTTACATTTGGCAGAAGCAGAAGGATTCGAAGAAAAGACCCGCTGAATTTCATTCTCATGATGAATTCAGCGGGTCTTTTTCTGTTTAATTTTAAAAAATCCGGGATGAAATAACACAATGTAAAATTCGTTGGGAAACAAAACTGTTAGAAGGGTGTTAGAAAAAGGCTCATACATCTTTCCTTCTGCTGGTTCTTATGTGCGACTTCAAAAAATCAATGCAAAATCTGAACGATTGTTTGTCAATAATTGAACCGACAGCAAAAAACACAGGAACAATAATCAAACAGGAAACAGCAGCATATAAAATCAGAACAAAGTAATTTGAAAATTCGATATTCCTAAATACTGTCGAAAAAATCACAATAACCAAGGCATATAAAATAAAGTTTGTCCCCCATTTCAGATAAGTTTTCAGCGGTGAACGCTTCAATAGCTTTTTTGACGCATAAAGAATCATGTCATTTGTTCTGTAAAGAAGAGCCGCAATCGTTCCGAATAGAACACCGTATATTCCAAACTTCATAACACAAACAAGGGAAACTACGAGATTTATCGCCGATTCAATAATAGAACGATTTTTTGTCAAACAGAAGTGACCGGCATATTCAATCACTCTCTGTGCAGCTGATCGACCGTTCGAAAGAAGATATGTGGCAATAAACAGATAGGGCAAAACAGAATCAACGTAGTTGATATCGCCTACTCCCGCCGTGTACAATTTCAAAAACGGGAGAATGAAAAGATTAGCAACGCAATATAAAGAAAATGTCAAAGCCATATTATACGTTTCAAACGCATTGTATAATACTTCAAATTTCTGTTTATCTGTATTATATGCCTGCCCCATTGCAAATGAGACACCGCCGTTTACAGTTGAAATTGCCGTACTGATCATTCCGAAAAGCATGACATACATGGAGTATACACTGACCGTTTTTAATCCGCAGACAACTGAAAGAACCAGTACATCTGTGTTTTGAAATATCAATCCCGAAATTTGATGAACCAGGACAGAGTTTTTTTGCGAAATAGCTTCAATATCGGGTGGTACAGAAAGATCAAGCCACTTATAGTTCTTTTTCATGTAAATCACAATATAAAGCATCTGAACCAGATTGAAAGCAAAATACATGACTTGAAGAACAACAATATCAAATCCGTTCAGAAGCAAAACAATTTTACTGACACTCGTAAAAATGTTGATAATCGTACCTAAATTTGTAAGGATATAGCTTTTGCCTTCAACCTGCATCAGGATACGATACTTTCCTTGAAAAAAGAAGTTTATGACCTGCGACATTCCGCTGAGCAGAACAACGGAAAAAATTGTAAAATAAGAAAGCTCGGAATGAACGATAACAGGGAACAAAGCCGCCAGTACCAAAGCTGCGGCAAAATAACATCCGCCTACCCTTTTGTAATATCGATTTGTCGCTGACATAATTCGATTGATACTGTCTCTGTTTTGTTCAGCCACTGGTTTATACAACGCTTGTAGTGTGGCTGTACCGATACCGGCCTCCAGCAGACCCAAATAAACCAACGCCTGATTGACAGAAGACAGCAGACCGTTTGATTCAGAACCAAGACTGACAATAACCAGCCGGGGAATAATCACGCCTAAGGCAATTGAAACAACCTGCCCCAACAATCCGAAAAAAACATTGTAAAATCCTCTTTTTGCGTTCATAGATATCCTTTCCTTGAATGCCGATCTTCTATTTTTTCATCATACGCAGTAATGGTTGAATCGGTTTAAAATTCCTAATCTTTATATAATTGCTTCCGGCACGCCACAACGAAACAATAGCAGGTAAAACATAATCCTCATCAATTCCAATCAATTCTTTATCGACTGCGCTATTGGCGTTGAGTAGT
>JALEYA010000187.1 GCA_022779945.1 Oscillospiraceae bacterium
ACCTCTTCGCGCAGAAACAAACGGCAGCCGCCGAAAATGACGGTTGCCGTTTGTTTTTGCATTTATCAGTCCTCAAACATTTCATTCAATGCCAGTGCCTCTTCGTTTGCGTCAATTTCTTCGCCGAAGCTCTGTTCGGTCTTTTTGTCGATATTATAGATAAACTGCATGCAAAGGAAGGTGATGAACGAGCCGACAACAAGAATAATCATGTACAGGCTTTTGATCTTCGGTCCGAAGCCCTCCGGCTGAACAGCGTTTTCGCCCTCCACAAAGCCGATTGCGGTAAGTCCGAGCGAAACGATTGCCTGACCAATGCCCTGCGACAGCTTGCGGAAGAACGAGTAAAGGGCATAAAGTGAACCCTCCTCGGCCTTGCCGGTCTTGCGGTAGCTGACTTCAATACAGTCGGCGACAATTGCCCAGACCGAAATCTGGAACACACAGTTTCCGCTGTTGAGAAGCATCAAAGCAATAATATAAAGCACCATACCGGTCATGTTCGCCTGCATCGGAATAAAGATGAAAACAAGACCGCCGATCGAGCTTATGAGCGTTGAAATGGCAACAAGGTTTTTCTTTCCGAAACGGGAGGCAAGCTTACCCATGAAGATCATGACTAAAATCATCGGTGCGTAGCTGCCGACCATGGCAAGCGGAATTTTCTTCGTGTCGTTGAAGAAGTACTGGAAAACCATGTTGTTCAGCGACATGGTAGAGTTGAAAAGGGCAACCGAAGCAACTGTTGCAAGCGTACAGCCGACCATAGCACGGTTGGTAAAGAAGGCCTTGAACGCACCGAAGAAGGCTTTGATGCCGGTCACCTTCTCGCCTATATCCTCACGCTTGACTCTTTCGGTAACAAGCCTTGTCGTACCCCAGAGAGCAAGAAGCGCAACAAGCGATAGAACAATCGCAACGGGAAGAAGCGTTGCTCCCTTGAGCGTCTGAACCTTTTCGCCGGCGGCGTTAGTCGTCTCATTATAAACGATTGACGGAAGCGCAATCATGATCACAACCGCAGGGAGGGAGGCTCCGATTGAGCGGAAAGTCGAAAGCGCCGTTCTGTGCTCGGGTACGTCGGAAATGACGCTGTGAAGCGAGCCGTAGGGCACGTTTACCATCGTGTACGCAACCGACCACAGGCAATAGGACAAAAGACACCAAGCATATTTGCCCCAATACGGGAAAGCGGTTACGGGAACAAAAATCATGACGGTCAGGAACACAAGCCCGATGCCGCCGACGAGAATCCACGGCTTATACTTGCTCTTTTTCCCGATTCGCTTGGTATCGACCAGGTTGCCGATCAAAACGTCATTGATCGCGTCCCAGAGCTTGGAAATCAGAATGATGACCGCATAGTCGGTCGCCTTGATTCCGATATACTGTAAGTAGAAAAGCTGCATGAACGTTGCGACAATCTGGAACGAAAAGCCGCAGCCCATATCGCCCATGGCATAGCCTATTTTATCTCTCATGCCGAACGGACGTAAGGCGGTAGTCTGTTCTTTTTTAGCCATATTGAAAATCCTTTCCTTTTAAGTTCGGAATATTACTGTTTTTTTACGGTCTGTAAGAAGTCGCTGACCATTCCCTTGATTTCGTCGTTCAGACCGAGAACCTTCAGGTTAAGAACAGTGCTGAGCTTGATTTTCTTCGTTGCGGCGATCAGAAGCTTGTTGGAAACAAGTCCGCCGAGCATAGACTTTGCCATTCCCTGAACGTCGGGATTCGCAAGAATGTCACCGATCGTATCATCAACACTGAAGCAGGTCGGATCCATTTCTTCTCTCTTCGGCAAGAACCAGTTTCTGACCATGGAGGTACAGCCGTCGGGAAGAGAGTACTCTCTCGGATATTCGGCGACGCCCTCAAAGACAACGGTCTCCTTACTCTTGCCGGCTGTAACAACGACAGTGTTTTCGCCCTCTTTAATGGGGACACCCTCAAAGACAAAGACGTGACTGCCGGTAATGGTTTTCTCATAGTCACCGCATTTAAGCGTCACCTTAGCGTAGTTCGAGTCAACACGGAACGTCTTTTCGCCGACGGTACGATATTGGTAGCGTGAGCCTTCAAGATGAACGAATTTTTCGTCTGACCAAAAGGCTTTGTATACATAGAAAGCGTCCTTTTTCGTCTTTCTGTCAAAGGTGACAAGACCCTTGTTGTTCCGGCCTCTGACGCCGCCCTCGTTTCTCATCGCCGAGCCAAAGTCGAACATATTCCATACATAAGAGCCCCAAAGCCATTCGGTGTTGTTGATGGTGTTGAGATAGTGCTCATGGAATTTGGCTTGATAGCCCTCGCTGTAATCGCCCTGAGCCGGATCGTCGGAATAGTAGCCCAAAACAGCCTCTGCTCCGTATTCGGAAAGACAGAGCGGCTGATTCGGGTTGGCAGCTTTATACTTCGGAAGCCATTCGTCAATGCCGTCAACCGTTTTCATGTACCAGCCGTAATAGTGGTTATAGCCCATGATATCGGTAATCTGATTGAGCTTTGATTCAACACCGCACATCGTAACCTGCGCACAGGTTGTCGGTCTTGACGGGTCGAGGGCGTGTGCAAGGTCATTGAGTTCCTGAATTGAGGGAACGATGTTGCCGCTTTCGCCCTGAATCGTAATTTCGTTTTCAACGCCCCAACAGAAAATGGAGGCATGATGCATATTCTGTTTAATCAGTTCTTCAAGCTGAGACAGTGCGTTTTCCTGACGGTTCGCAGAAAATCTCGAAATAACGGGAACCTCTGCCCAGACAAGGAAGCCCATTTCATCGCAAAGAGAATAGAATTCCTCTGCCTGCTGATAGTGGGCAAGACGAAGGGAGTTCGCGCCGACCTCCTTGATGAGCTTGAGATCCTCTTCGTGCTCTTTGATGGTAAGAGCGTTACCTAAGCCTTCTCTGTCCTGATGACGGGAAACACCCTTGAGCTTGATGTGCTTGCCGTTTAAGAAGCAGCCCTTATCGGGGTCAAACTTCACTTCACGGAAGCCAAATTTCTTTTCAACCGTATCAATAACCTCACCATTCATGGAAAGGGATGCCCGAAGCGTATAAAGATACGGGTTTTCCATACCGTTCCAGAGAATCGGATCGTTTACATGAAGTCTTGTTTTGTTGCCGGCCGAAGCGACAACCTTGCCGCTCTTGTCAAGTACTTCATAAAGCACCTGAACGCCGGTAATGTAGTTGGAGATGATGCTCTTGACATAAACATCTCCGTTAATCTTCGGCGTTACATATACACCGCTTGAACCGCAGTCGTCAAGGCAAAAATGAACATCGGGAACATCGTAAATGATTTTGACGTCACGGTAAATGCCGCCGTAGAACGTGAAGTCCGCCGAATCGGGATAGATATATTTGTTGCTTCTGTTGTCAACGGCAACCTCGATAAAATTCTTCGGAGAGGACAGAAAATCGGTGATGTCAAAGCGGAACGTTGAATAACCGCCCATGTGCGTACCGACGGCGTGACCGTTGATCGAAACGTCGCACTTGCTGTTGACGCCGTTGAACTCGATGTATACCTTTCCGGGATATTTGCCGATGATCTTTGTGTAGGTGCAGACGCCTCTGTAATACGTCGGTGCGGCGCCTTGTCCGTCGAGAGCGTTCCAGGTGTGTGGCAGGTCGACAATCTGTTTTTCGTCCTGCTTTCTGAAAGTCCAGCCGGTGTTGAACAGTTCAATTTTTTTCATATTTAATACTCCTTTTCGGTTATTTCCTTTTATTATTCAAAATATATGTCAGCACAAAGACCGTAGTGGTCCGAAACATACATGCCGTCTACCATATTTTTGATAATCTTGTACTCGGCAACATTCGTTTCCTTTTCCACGAAGATAAAGTCGATGGCGCTTGTGTGAAGTACGTCGCCTCTGCCGTAGTTGTGATAGGTTTTTCCGCTTTCGGTCTTTTCGGCGACAAGTCGGCTGTCGTCCATAGCGGCGGTCATTTTCTTGTAGGTGTCTGTGCCCTCGTTGGTGTTGAAGTCACCGGTACAGACAACGGGGTAAGTGCCCGACAGCTCGGAAATCTTATTAAGCAGCACGTCCGCCTGCTTGGTGCGGGTGCACTCTAAAAGATGGTCAAGATGCGTGTTGATGTGGGTATAGGTAAATCCCGTCTCACGGTTTTTAAGCGTTGCCCATGTGCAGATTCTCGGGAAAGAGCTCATATAGTCCTTTGAGCCGGGAACGTCAGGCGTCTCCGAAAGCCAGATCGTACCCGAATCAAGCAGTTCGTACTTGTCCCTGAGATAGAACACACAGCTGTATTCGGTATTTTTGTCAAGATTTCTTCCGTCTCCGACACGGGCATATCGATCACCCAAGCTTTCGTCAAGAAGACTGAGCCATTCGGGATTAGCCTCCTGAACGCCGAACGAATCGGGCGCATAAGCGGTCAGCACCTTTTCCATCAGGACACTGCGGTTTTTGACTGTGCCGTAAATGTCGTTTGCCGAGCGTAAATTGAAAGAAACAACACGGACGGCACCGTCCTTTTGTTCGGGCACGTCGGTCACTTCACCGCTGCCGTTTCCAACCGTCACGCCGAGAGCAAGAAGGATCGCCGTAAACAGAGCGACAAGGTTTTTGATAAGACACATAAATACTTTCTCCTTTTAAAATCAGCTTCGTCAAAATAGACAATATAATTTTACTATTTTATCGGTGGATTGTCAAGTTTATAAAAAAGTATTAAAGCTGTTTCCCGATTATTTGAAAAAATCGTCAGGTAAGCTTTATCGCTCCGAAAAACGCGTAAAAAAACAGCTTCAGCGGCCCGAAAGAATCAAGCCGCCGAAATAACATTTCAATGTAATCCGCTGTCAGATAAAAAGTGAAGCGATCTGATATACCGCAAAAGTGATGACCCACGCCGTCAGAAGCTGAAAAGCAGCAACGCCGAACATCGCCTTCCGGCTTCCGGTTTCTTTCTTGATCGTCGCAAGCGTTGCGGCGCAGGGAATATACAAAAGGCAGAACAGCATCATACAAAATGCGTTCAGCGGACCGAAGCCCAAAGCGCCGAGCTCGCTTTGCAAAACGGCAATCTCACTCGCCGTCGCAACCCCCTGCATACCAAAAAGAACGATGAAACCGGAAACCACGACCTCTTTTGCCGAAATTCCGGCAATCAGCGCCACCACTACCTGCCAGAAGCCTAAGCCGACGGGCGCTAAAACAGGCGTAAGGACAGTTCCGATCTTTGCGCCGAAGCTTTGTGCCATATCCGTTGTATAACCGCCGGGTCCGAAATTGAGAATGACCCAAACGATGATCGACGCGATAAAAATGGTTGTGCCCGCCTTGGTCAGATAATCCTTAACCTTTTCCCAGACGTAAATAGCCACCGTTCTTGCACTCGGCAATTTGTATTCGGGCAGTTCGATCAAAAGCATATCCGTATTCTTTTTCTTATCAATTTTATGAAGAACGAAAGCCACCAGAATCGCCACGACAATGCCGATCAGGTACATTGAATAGGCAACAAGCATGGCGTTTTTCGCAAAGAAAAGCTGAGAAAACAGAATATAGATCGGAAGCCTTGCGCTGCACGACATGAACGGTGTTATCAGCATGGTTCTTCTTCTGTCCTTCGGGTCTTCAAGCACCCTTGACGCCATCAGCGCCGGCACCGTACATCCGAAGCCGAGAATCATCGGAATGAACGCCCGTCCGGAAAGCCCGAGCTTTCCCATGATGTTGTTCATGACATACGCCACACGGGACATATAGCCGCTGTCTTCCAGAAAAGCAAGAGCAAGAAACAGAACAAATATATTCGGTAGAAACGACAGAATTCCGCCGACACCGGCGATGATTCCGTCCACAACAAGAGAACAAAGCATTTCGCTGACGGAAAGCGACTGCATCAGACTCAAAACAGAAGAAGAGATCCACCCGATGCCGATTTCAAGATAGCCTTTCAGAAAATCGCCGACGGTAAACGTCAGGAAAAAGATGAACGCCATAATCAGAAGAAACATCGGAATTCCGAGGACGTTACTCAGGAGTACCGAATCAATCTTATCGGTAAACGCCGCTCTCTTTTCCTTATTAACAAGGACTTCACCGATAATTTCCTCGATGAACGCATACTTTTCATTAATAATGTCGCTTTCATAGCTGTGGTCAAGAATTTTCGGAAGATTCAGCGGATATTCCTGCGTGATTTTGGAATCCTGCTCAAGCAGCTTGATGGCATGCCAGCGGCTGTTTTTCACATCAGGGTATTTTTCAAGAAGCTGACGGGAGACGATGTCGATTTTTTCTTCGATTTCATCGCTGTATACCATCGCATACCGTTCATGCTTTTCTTCCGTGACCGGATCGTGATGATGATGGATCATGCGGTCGCTTCCGTCCTGATCACCGTGGTGCGCAATGGTATGAAGAAGAATATCGAGTCCCGTCCGTTTCTGACCGGAGACGGGAATAACAGGAACGCCGAGCATTTCGGGAAGTCGGTGCAGGTCGATTTCCATGCCTCTTTTCTGCACAACGTCCATCATATTCAAGGCCACAACAACGGGTTTTCCGAGTTCAAGCAGCTGCAACGTCAGATATAAATTCCTTTCAAGAGAGGATGCATCAATGACATCAACAATTACGTCAACCTCATCGCTTAAAATATACTCTCTCGACACCTGCTCCTCCATGGTGTAAGATGTCAGACTGTAGGTGCCGGGAAGGTCGACAAGCTTAAAATTATGATTGTGATATTTCATGGCACCTTCAACCTTTTCGACCGTAACACCGGGCCAGTTGGCAACCTTCAGATTGGCGCCGGTAAAAGCGTTGAAAAGCGTTGTTTTTCCGCAGTTCGGATTTCCGATAAATCCGACGGTCATTTCTTTTTCCATCAGACACTCATCTCCTCAACTTCAATGTTTTGCGATATTCCTTTTCCGACGGCGAAACGGGTTCCTCTTATCGTAATCACCATTGTTCCGCCGCGTTTTAAATGCAGAATACCGATGCAAGTCCCCTCGGTCATTCCGAGCGCCTCCATCCGCTTTTCAAGCTGTTCGGGCAAGTCAGCATGAAGCACTTTATAGTTTCTTCCGATTTTACCTTGTGAAAGCTTCATAAATGCAGCACCTTCGGGTCAAAACAAAACTTGATCCGCCCTTTCTCTGGTTTTAGTTAGCCTTCGCTAACCACTATGGGTATTATATATCATGCCCGTTTTTTTGTCAACCGAAATCCGAAAAAAATTTTTGAAAAATATGAAAAAATGTATTGATAGTTCGTGTTTAAATTTGTTATAATGTATTGTAAAAAATTCGTAATTAAAACAAAGGAGGATAAAAATGTCTCGAAAACCAAGAAAAAAATTATGGATCATTTTGGCGGTAGTCGTAAGCGTGCTGATTTTATGCGCTACTTTTTTTGTCGTAAGTGCAATATCCGCCGTTAAAAACGTAACCATCAGCAACACCGCTTCAGGTCTCCGATTGAGATGGTCCGCCGTCTCCGGTGCCGACTTTTATGAAATCTACAAGGTTTCCTCCGGTTCCACAAAGAGAATCGCCACCGTCAAGTCCGGAAGCTATACGGACCGGTCGGTTTCGTATAACAACAGCTATCGCTATAAGATCAGATCCGTTAAGGGAAAGTTCAAAAGTTCTTATGTCTATATTTCCTATAGACGGCTGGCTGCTCCGGCCATGAAGAGCGTAAACGCTAAAGGAAATTCAGTAACGGTCAAGTGGAATGCCGTATCCGGCGCTACGGGATATATTCTTTACCGAAAGAGTGTCGACGGCGCAAAGTGGACAAGACTTGCTTCGGTCGATGCAAACACCCTTTCGTATACCGATAAAGCTTCGGGAAATAAAACTTACTCTTATGCAGTCAAGCAGCTGAACGGAAAATGCGTGAGCGCTCTGAGTAACGCCAAGTCTTTGAACGCCGGCGCCGCAAGACAGCTGAAAGTCAAGAACTCCCCTTACGGCGTTGTTTTAAGCTGGAAGAAATTCGCCTCCGACTACAAAATAGAAATCATCAGAAGAGTCAACGGCAATAATCGGAAGATTGCAACGATCAGCGGCACCGAAATGTCATACATCGACAAAGCCCCCTCCTTCGGCAGAAAGAATGCATATGTCATCAGAGCCATTACCTCTTCGGGACAAAGAGATGAAAACAGCAACGTCGCTTCGCTTTATGCGGTAAACCCCAACAGAAAAATGGTCGCCCTGACGTATGACGACGGTCCGAACGCTCCGGTAACCGAATCCATTCTTCAGACACTCAAAGAAAACAATGCAAGAGCAACCTTCTATGTTGTCGGATCACGGCTTGAGGAATTCAAAAACTCGCTTATCAAAGAAGCGCAGTATGGCTGTGAAATCGGCTGTCACTCCTACAACCACACCATTCTCACCACGGTTTCCAACGCTACCATCAAAAGCGAAGTCACTAAAACCAACAACCTGATCAAAAAGTACACCGGTCAGACCGTAAAGACCGTAAGAGCCCCCGGCGGCAGCGTAAACGATAACGTAAAAAAAGTGGTTTCTTATCCTCTTGTCAACTGGTCCGTTGACACGCTCGACTGGTCAAACCGCAGCAGCGCCGCCACGTTCGCAAACTTCAAAGCAAACGTTACCGACGGTGCAATCGTACTTATGCACGACCTTTATCCGTCAACCGCCGAGGCGACGAAATCCATCGTTTCCTATCTGAAGCAAAACGGCTATCAAATTGTTACCGTTTCAGAGCTGATGGACGCAAAAGGCGTCCGATTCACCAGCGGAAACCTTTACAATTCAGCCAACTCATAAAAGAAGAGAGAATCAAAAAACCGTGACTTCGTCTTGAAATCACGGTTTTTATATTACTTTGCGGTTATAAAACGATCTTGCTCTTTTCTTTGTAGCCTACGGAAAAATGAAGAAACAGCGTTCTGTCAACAACAGAAAAGCAGCCGCTTTTTTCATATTCCGTCTTAAAATTATTTTCAATCATATCGAGAACTTCACGAAGCCAAAAAACCGTGGCAACGCTGTGACTGCAATAGTCCGTCTCATAGCACGAACAAAACAGATCGCTGATTCTGCCGTTTTTTATTTTAAATTCAATCTCATAAATCTCACGGCCGACAACGATTGCTCTGCCTTGATTTTTGCAGACGCTGATATATTTGATTCTTCCGTCGTCAAGACAGTCTTTTGCCCCTTCGACCGTTCCGGCGCTCACCTTCATTGCGGAAAGATCATCAATGCAAAAAGATCGGATCTCGCTTCCCTGTACAATTTCCGGCGAGAAGAATTCGGGCGGCTTCAGCCAGGAAAGTACTTTTTTATACGGCAAAGCCGCAGAATCAAAGGTGATAAAATCTGCGCCAACATTATAAAATTCGCCTTTGATTTTTGTGTCGGCGACGGCAATGACCCGTTCGTAATCCGAAAGCTTGATTTTAAAGCAGTGAGTAATATCGGTCACAACACCAAGCTGTCCGCTCAGCTTACCGCTGACATAAACGAAATCGCCTTTTTGAAGAGCAAACCTGTCGTTGTAATACGACAACTCAAGATTGCGGGAAGCAAAGAAAACCCTGACAACGGACTTCTTTGCTTCTTGAGCCTTTTTCAAATCGGCTTTTAATCGGTCTGCGTTATTCCGCCTTACCGAAAGAGTAACTCTGTGTGCCATATTCCGTTCCTCCCGTTTGTTCTTGCAAGAGAATGATAGCACATTAAAAGTCCAAAAATACTCCCTTTAAGGAAGTTCTGATTAAATCGGATATACCGATTACGCCGTCAGATTTTTTGTCCGAAAAGTGCAAAAGCAGTGCAGGAATCCCGACGGATTTCAATCTGTTTTGTACGGTATGGCGGAAAATTTGCAAGGAAGCTGTACTTCAAAGCGTATGCTGTGCTTTATTCAGAGGTTCCTTTTTAAGGCACACCCCACAGACCTTTTGTTATAAAAGCACATACAGAAAAGCACAAACAGACTCCGCAGTGACCGTTTCAGAATCACTGTAGAGCCTGTTATCGTAAAAAGATATAGAAAAACCCTTGTAAATAGGAACTTTTACAAAAAGAAGCCGACCCTCACTTCGATACTCATTGTATCAAAACCGGTGTCCGGTTATGGGACGAGAGATGGGATTTGATTCTCGCCTTCGGGTCCGGTCATTCGTTGCCGCTCCTACTTCAAGTCCCGGGAGAGCTTGCGGAATGCAAAAAAAGAAGCAGTAATCGTTACTGCTTCTCTTTTCTTGGTGCGAGAGACGGGACTTGATTCTCGCCTGCGGGCTCGGTCATTCGCGGCTCTGACAGTCCACTGGACTGTCATTCACTACCGCTCCTACTTCAAGTCCCGGGAGAGCTTGCGGAATGCAAAAAAAGAAGCAGTAATCGTAACTGCTTCTCTTTTCTTGGTGCGAGAGACGGGACTTGATTCTCGCCTGCAGGCTCGGTCATTCGCGGCTCTGACAGTCCACTGGACTGTCATTCACTACCGCTCCTACTTCAAGTCCCGGGAGAGCTTGCGAAATGCAAAAAAGGAGCTGTCGCAAAACGGTAATACGAAGAGCGGCAGCCCCGTTTTTAAGTGCTTTGTCCGGAAAAAGAAAAACCGCTGGCAGAATTTGACAGCGGAGAGTATAGCAATGCAGAGGTCGGTGAAAAATCGACCTCTTTTG
>JALEYA010000065.1 GCA_022779945.1 Oscillospiraceae bacterium
CATAATCTGCTCAACGTCGTCATATTCGATAAACGGAATCTCAATGCCCTGCCGTGAGGTCAGGTGAAGATATCTCTTGCCGTATTGGTCGGCGATTGCGGCGGCGGCTCTGATCTGCTCGGTTGTGACCGCACCTGCGACCGTGTGAAGCCGCATGGAATAGTGGTTTTTCTGAATCTGCGGCATAAAGCCCAGGGCTTTTAATTTCCCTTTTTCAATAGCCATGAAATCTCTCCGATTGGCAAAACATTTGACCTTCCGGATCTCACGGAGTGTTTTCGCCCTTTTTGAACTGTGAAAACTCCGTCAGATACCGTGTTCCGTCAAGAATAAACTTTTCGGTGTCAAATTCAGTATTGCCGATTGCGGACTGAATTATTATCCCGTCGGACAAAAGAAGAATTAACCAGGTTAAAAAGTCCGGGTCAATGTTTGTTCTTTCGGCGATTTTTTCGCTGATAAGCTTCTGAAATTCGTCATAGCGCTTTGAAAGCTTTCGTTTCAGTTCTGCGTCGCCTAACTGCGCTTCGCTGTAAAGTTGCATCCGGAACGAGGCCGCCGCAACGTTGCGCTCGACAACGTACTTGACAAGGCGGTGAATCGAGGTGTCTTTTTCCTTGTTCTCTGTCCAGCGGACAAGGTCGTCCCACTGTTCGCTTAAATAGCGGTCGGTCAGGTCGAAGAAGATTTCGCCCTTGGTTTTATAATGATAGTATAACGTGCCCTTGGAAATACCTGCCGCTTTTGCCACCTCGGCAAGCGAAATTTCGTTGAAGCTTTTCGTCTCGAGCAACTTTAAAAGAGCGTCGAGGACCATTTCTTTGATGTTTTCTTTTCTCGGTGCCGCCATGGTTTTCTCCTAAACGTAAATGATTCTCTTATTTTATCACGAATCCGGATTTCTGTCTACTGTTTTCGGACAGTTAAAAATAGGATAAAAAATCGGGCAATTATGAAAAATTTTTATAACTATTGACAAACGGCGGCTGACGGAGTATCATTTGTATGTAGAGTCGGTCACGTAGCCGACTTGTATGTTGTGGTGCGAAAGGAGAAAAGTCGCATGAATCTGAAAAAAGTCAACCGAGTTCTGCAAAAGCGTTTCGGTTCCGCCGTAAAGGCAAGCTTTGCCGACGGCATGATTACCGTTTCGGGGCATCTTCCGAAGTGGAGCGATGTTGTGGAAGCGTGTTCTTCGGCGGCGACAAAGTACAGCAAAATCCATGTTGTCAACGATATCGTCTGTGATGAAGTCAAAGAGCAGCCGATGAGAATGCCGAAAATTACCGATAAGTCCCTTGACGGCGAAAAACCCGATGTGCTGATTATCGGCGGCGGAATTTCCGGTGTTTCGATTGCAAGAGAATTATCAAAATGGAAGATCGACATTCTGCTTGTTGAAAAGGAAGCCGATCTTGCGCTTCAGGCTTCGGGAAGAAACGACGGCGAAGTGCATCCCGGCGTGGATCTTTCGAAAGGCTCGATGAAGCATTACTATATCCGCAAGGGTAACGAGATGTATGACGAGGTTTGCCGTGAGCTGGACGTTCCGTTCAAGCGTGTCGGTCAGTATGTCTGCTTTGATAAGACATGGCTCAAGCCGGCGATTGCGCTTTACTGCCTGTGGAGAAGAAAGCATGACGGCATCAGCGATACCGAGCTGATCTCAGGCGAGGAGCTTCACCGCCGTGAGCCGAACCTCGGCGAAAACTTTAAGTTTGCCATTTCCAACCCGTCCTCGGGCTGTGTCTGTCCGTACGGACTGACAATCGCCTACGCCGAAAACGCCGTCATGAACGGAGCGAGAGTGGCACTCAATACGGCGGTGACGGGTATGCAGGTCGAAAACGGAAAAATTATCAGCGTCAGCACAAACCGGGGTACGATTTACCCGAAAATCGTCATCAATGCCGCCGGTGTGTTCGCCGAAGATATCGCAAAAATGGCAGACGACCGCTTCTTCTCGATTCACCCGAGACGGGGCACAAACTCCATTCTTGATAAAAAAGCCGGCGCGTTCATGCACTCGATCGCTTCGGTTGTCGGACTGAATTTCGGCAAGAACCATTCCAAGGGCGGCGGTATTCTTCATACGGTGCACGACAACCTGTTGCTCGGCCCTGACGCTGTGGAAACCTATGAAAAGGAAAACACCGAAACGAGAAAAGAGAGCATACAGACCGTCTTTACCAAGCAAAAAAAGACCATGCCCACTGTTTCCGAGCGTGACATTATCACCTACTTTACCGGTGTGCGTGCGCCGACGTTTGAAGAAGATTTCATCATTGAAAAGGGCAGAAAGACCGAAAACATCATTCACTGTGCCGGTATTCAGTCTCCGGGACTGACAACGGCTCCTGCCGTGGCGCTTGATATCGAAAAAATGACGGTCGAAATGCTCACGAAAAACGCTCCCGTTGCAAGAAATTCCGGGTATAACCCGATCCGTCACGGTGTTCCCGTGCTTCGGGAAATGAGCGACGAGGAACGCAATAAGCTGATTAAGGAAAATCCTGATTACGGCGTGATTATTTGCCGCTGTGAGGAAATCAGCAAGGGCGAGATTCTCGATGCGCTGAAGTCTCCGATCTGCGTGCCGACGGTGGACGGAATCAAAAAGAGAATCCGACCCGGCATGGGACGCTGTCAGGGCGGCTTCTGTTCGCCGCTTGTTACAAAAATAATCGCCGAGTATCTCGGCGTGCCGATCTCCGAGGTGAAAAAGTCCTCTGAGGATTCGGTGATCACGTTCGGTAAAACAAAGTAAAGGCGGTGGCAGAGATGAAAAAACTTTTTGATGTAATTGTAATCGGCGGAGGACCTGCCGGACTTGCCGCCGCAATCAAAGCGCATGACACCGGGAAAGCTGTTCTGCTTGTCGAAAGGGAAAACAGACTCGGCGGCATTTTAAAACAGTGTATTCATGACGGCTTCGGACTTGTCCGCTTTAAAGAAAAGCTTTCGGGTCCTGAATATGCCGAACGGTTCATGGACGAATTTTTTGAAAAGAAAATCGACTATTCGGTTCTGACTTTTGTCACAAGAATCGAAAAAACCGAAGCCGGCTTTGATGTGACGCTCGTCAGCCGTGACGGTGTGACCACGATTGAAGCGAAAAGCCTTGTTTTCGCCACCGGATGCCGGGAAAGAACGGCAAAGCAGGTTTCGATTCACGGAACCCGTCCTGCCGGTGTATTTACCGCCGGAACGGCTCAGCATTTTACCAATCTTTTGGGCGAGCTGCCGACGAAAAAATGCGTGATTTTAGGCAGCGGCGATATCGGGCTGATTATGGCGCGCCGCCTGACGCTTGAGGGCGCAGAGGTTGTCGGCGTTTACGAAGCGAAGAGCACGCCGTCGGGACTGACGAGAAATATTCATCAGTGCCTCAATGACTATAACATTCCGCTGTATCTTTCCCATACCGTGACTCGTGTTTTCGGGGCGGACAGACTGACGGCGGTTGAAATTTCCAAGGTTGACGACAAGATGAACCCGATTGCAGGCACCGAGCAGATTGTGGAATGTGACGCTTTGATTCTTTCGGTCGGACTGATTCCAGAAAACGAGCTTGCGGAAGACTTGGGCGTTACAATTGACCCGAGAACAAAGGGCCCTGCCGTCAACGGTCAGCTGATGACCTCGGTGGACGGTGTGTTCTCGTGCGGAAACGCTCTTCACGTCAACGACCTTGTGGACTACGTTTCCGAAAGCGGCGAAACGGCAGGTGAAAATGCCGCTCTTTATGAGAAAAAGGAAAGACGGGAGATCAATCTATCCGCTTCAAACGAGTTTCTTTACGTTGTTCCGCAAAAACTCGACTTAAACCGTGACAACAGCAAAACAACCGTCTATTTCCGAAGCCGTGAGATTCTTGACAAATGTGTATTTAAGATAAAGAAAGACGATCAGGAGGTTTTCTCAAAGAAATATCCGTTCCTGCGTCCGCCTGAAATGGAAAAGCTTGTGATTGACTTTGATTCTTTTAAGCTTGATGAAAGCAGTGAACTTACACTTGAAATAGAGGTGAACGCCAAATGAAAGAACTTGTTTGTATCGTTTGCCCGAGAGGCTGTACGATGACCCTGGAGGGCGAGGGAAAGGACGTTAAGGTCAGCGGAAACTCCTGCAAAAGAGGCGCTGAATTTGCTG